>WFWF01000068.1 GCA_015491275.1 Aquificales bacterium
ATCCTGTAAGGTTCAAGCTAATGGAACTTTTCTTTAAGGTAACCCCCGAGTCCCTTCTTGGGATAGGGGGTAGTAGACATGGGTTGAGCCTGAGAACTGCGGAATCTAATCATTTGAACATATTTTGTTCCTGATTCCAAGTTCTCAGGCACCTAACTCATCCCTCCATTAACATTTCTCTGACCCTACTGTATATATAAAATCTCAATTTAACCCTGTCACTGTCTTCAACATCCATTTCAAAACCTATCTTGTACCTTCCGTCCGGCCTTTCCACCACATTAACAACATAGGCGGTTCCTTCCACCTTTACCCTCTCAACGGGTAAATTCATCCTAAAGCTTACCTGTTTACCCGCAAGCTCATCTATTATCTCTTCGTCCTTTACGATGATGGCAAATCCCCCTTCGGATACATCATGGGCATTGTAATAATAGGGATGGTCACCTATAAGAAGATTTATTTCAACGGGATGTTCTTCGGATGTTAAAGCCCTAACCGTTTCCCTGTCTCCTATGGACTCCTTCGGTTTTAGATCCGGCAAAGAGAATATAACCTCATTCTCCGCCTTTCCTATTATCCTAACGGGCAGGATGAAGGTCTTGTATCCGAGATAAACGGTTTTACCTATGAGTGCATACTTAACAAAATTGGGAGATGTTTCAAGGAAAAGTTTTTCGTCTTCTATTTTTTTCCTTTTAGCCTTGGCATGATAAAGAAACTTCTTACCTTCAACATAGATATAGAGGTCTATGTTTCTTTCTTCCAAATTATTCCTCCCGCACCAAGTAATTTACTATTTCCTCCATAGCCATACCCCTTGAGCCCTTCACAAGAAAAACCGTACCCCTTTTATCCATTTTATCAACTTCTGCAAGTATATCGGCTTTTGTTTCCGTATATTTAGCTGATTTATGCTTTTTTATAGCTTCCTCCCACGCGTATCTCATTTCTTTACCGTAGAAGATAACCTCATCAATATCAAGATTCGCTATAAAAATGCCTGCTTCCCTGTGCAGTTTCTCACTGAAATTTCCTAACTCAAGCATATCCCCGAGGATCGCAACCTTTTTGTAAGGGAAAAGAGAAAGGGTTGTGAGGGCATTCTTTAAAGAAAGGGGATTTGAATTATAAGAATCATCTATAACATAATAACCTTTTCCTTTAATAATCCTCATCCTTCCCGAAACACCCTTGAAATCTTTTAACAGGGAAATAATATCAGTTACCTTCATCCCCAATGCCTTAAGCACACATGCGGATGCAAGTACATTATCAACTATACCGATGCTTACAACGGGTACAAAGGCGTCTTTACCCATAAGTGAAAACCTTGTACCTTCAAAACTGATTGTTATATCCGAAGCCTCAACATCACCTCCCCTTCCGAAGGTTATGACCCTGAAGTCCCCTTTAACCCTATCCTTTATATTCACAGGTACTATAAGTGCATCCCCGCTTCCCATAAAGGAAGATATTTCCAAATTCCCCCTTATCACACCTTCAAGATCACCGAAGGTTTCAAGATGTTCCTCTCCTATCGCAGTTACAACGCCTACGGAAGGCTTTGTTATTTCTGCCAACTCTTTCACATCTCCAACCGCACTTGCCCCGTGTTCAAGAACCCAGTAGTCCGCTTCGGTATCCATGTTTAAGATACACAAGGGAAGCCCTACTTTGGAATTCATATTCCCTTCAGTCTTTTCCGCTCTACCGAAATGACTTAGGACAAAGTGGATCAACTCCTTTGTTGTTGTTTTACCCGCTGACCCAGTAACTCCTATAACTTTACCCTTAAAGGATTTTCTTTTATGTTTCGCAAGGCACTTAAGGGCATCTACGGTATCCTCAACGATCACCTGAGGCAAGGAAACATCAACTTTTCTTGAAACTATAGCACCCGCACCCCCTTTCCTCTTTACTTCCTCCAGAAAATCATGACCGTCATGTTTGCTTCCTCTTATTGCTATAAAACATTCTCCCTTTCTTATTTTCCTGCTGTCAATGGAAAAGCCCAAAACTTCTTTGTCTTCTCCTACGAGTTTACCCCCTACGATATCCGCAATTTCCTTTAATCTCATATTTCCTCCAAAAATCTTATAGTTTCCATAGCCTTGTAGTTTGTCATATCAATATGAAGGGGGGTTACGGATACATATCCGTTAGCTACAGCCCAATAATCCGTATTCTCCTCACTGTCCCATGCGAACTGCTGAGCAGCTATCCAGTAAAGGGGCTTCCCGTAAGGGTCAGTATATTTAAAAACTTTCTCTTTATAATTCCTTTTACCCT
This sequence comes from Aquificales bacterium, assembly GCA_015491275.1. Lineage (GTDB taxonomy): Bacteria > Aquificota > Aquificia > Aquificales > Aquificaceae > WFWF01. Next base: position 2,293 of record WFWF01000068.1, read on the forward strand.
GTCGTGTAATGCGAACACCTTTAATATCGTCCCTTCTAAGGTTGGGAATATTAACATTTAAGTATGTATCTTCGGGAAGACCTTTTTCAATCACATGCTTTACAATATCCTTGGCAACATCGGAAACATCCTTCCATAGAATGTTTTCAACACCGAAGACGGAAAAGGCTAAGGATGGGATGCCTAAGATCCTTCCCTCCATTGCACCCGAAACTGTACCCGAGTAGGTTATATCCTCCCCGAGGTTGGGACCCTGATTTATACCAGAACATACAATATCGGGTTTCTTCCCGTCAAGAAGTACATAGTAGCCCAAATGAATGCAATCCGCGGGTGTACCTCCTATAACCGCATAGAAATCCTCATCAATACGCCTCATCCTCAAAGGCTCAGTAAAAGTAAGTGAATGACCCACACCGCTCAAATTTCTGTCGGGCGCAACAACTACAACTCTTCCAAGATCGGATAAAGCATCCCTTAAAGCCCTTATACCTTCGGAGAAATAACCATCATCATTAGTAATGAGAATAACGGGCATGGTTCTAATATTATCAATTAAAATAATTCCCGATGTTTGATCTGGTAGTCAAAGGCGGGTTGGTTTATAGAAACGGTAAGATTGAAAAGGCAGATATAGGAATATCGGAAGGCATAATAAGGGAAATAAGGGAAGGCATAAATGAAGATTCAAAAGAGACAATACATGCAAATGGTAAGCTGGTATTTCCCGCCTTTGCCAATGTGCATACACATGTTTCCATGTCACTGCTTAGGGGTATAGGTTCTGATTTGCCCCTTATGGACTGGCTACAAAAGGTAATATGGCCCCTTGAAGGGGAGTTTGTATCACCCGAATTTGTTAAAACTGGAGCACTGCTGGGAATCTTGGAGATGATTAAATCGGGGACGACCTTGTTCTTGGATATGTACTTCTTTGAAGATAAGGTAGGAGAGGCGGTAACGGAAGCGGGTATAAGGGCGGGATTGGGCTTCGGTATCCTTGACTTTCCCACGAAGGTTGCAAGGACACCCGACGAATACATAAAAAGATGTGAGGAGATGATAGTTCAATTTAAAGGACACTCTCATCTTATACCCGTGATCTCTCCCCATGCCACCTATACCTGTTCACCCTCCACACTCAGGAAATCCCTTGAACTTGCGGAAAAGTATGATGTTCCTATACATATACATCTTTCAGAAACAAAGTCGGAATTGGAAAGGGTAAAGGAAGAATACGGACTTACTCCTATTAAACATCTTGAAAATCTCGGTTTTCTTTCTGAAAGGGTAATCGCAGCACATGTAGTTTGGACGGATGAGGAAGAGAGGGAAATATTAAAAGAAAGGAAGGTGAATGTGGTGCACTGTCCGGAGAGCAATCTTAAGTTGGCTTCTGGTATAGCCCCGATACCCGATTATATAAGAAGAGGTATAAAGGTAGGTATAGGAACGGACGGTCCTGCCTCAAATGATAATTTGGATATCCTTGAGGAAGTATCCACCATGGCAAAGATACATAAGGGTTATAGCATGGATGCTAAGGCTATAGATGCCCGTACAGCCCTTAAGATATCCACAGAGAACGGCTTTTCCATGCTGGGCATTAACGCTGGTATTATTGATACGGGATATGAAGCGGACATTATCATAGTAAATACAGATTCACCTCATTTTCAACCCCTCTATGATCCCGTTGCCCAGTTTATCTATGCGGGTAAATCTTCGGATATAGAAACTGTTATATGTAAAGGCAGGGTGGTGATGTACAAAAGGGAAATAAAAACTTTGGATGAGGAAAAGATAATAAGGGAAGCCAAAAAATGGGGAGAAAAAATAAAAAATTTCATGGATAAAAACCTTATGTTAGAATGATTGATAGGGGGATCTGATATGGATTGCAATACCTTTGCGGAAGGTCTTATTACACTTATGGACAAGATAACAAACAGGGAGTATGAAAAGGACAATTGGAGAAGCGTACTTGACTTGATAGCAAATATCTTTAACGCAGACTGTGCAGCGATAGGCACCTTTGATGAGAGCGGGACATACCTTATATATGACAGGATTTCTACCAGCGTTTATCAGCATATAGAAGATTACGATCCACTTTTATACAAAGTACCTGTCTGGAAAAGTATATCCAAGGAGGTTCTTTCAAAGGGTTATGTTATAGACAATGACTATCAGAATAACCCAATCGCGAATGAAAGGTGGAAAGAGGCGGGACTTCAAAGCATACTTATAACAACCCTCGGACATAAACATCAGATAGGTACACTTGCAGTTGGAAATTTCAACAAAGAGAAAAGACCTTTCACAGAAGAGGACGGAAAGCTCCTCAAAAATCTTGCTACCATACTCGCCTTTGTGGTTGAGGAAGAAGAGGAAAAGGAAGAACTATTCAAAAAGGCTATAAAGGATGAGCTGACCCAGTTGTATAACAGGTACTATCTTGAACATGAAGGCAAAAAGGAAATAGAAAGGGCAAGAAGATACAAATATCCCCTCTCCCTTATAATCCTTGATCTTGACAATTTTAAACAGATAAACGACAGATTCGGGCATACCCAGGGTGACAGGGTGCTGAGGAAATTTGCCCGCATCATCATGTCAAATATAAGAAGATCGGATATAGCGGTTAGATATGGCGGAGAAGAATTTATAATACTTCTGCCTTACACTCATATTGAGGATGCGGAAAAGATAGCGGAAAGGATAAGGAAAACTTTTGAGTCCACAAAATTCAGGTTTGATCATGAAATAGCAAGTATAACGGTGAGCGGTGGCGTTGCAGCCATAGAGGACGGGGAGGATCTGTTTGATCTTATAGACAAGGCGGATAAAGCACTGTACTATGCGAAGAAGGAAGGTAAAAACAAAATATGGGCTCAGCTATGGAAATAATCAAAATCGTTTCAGGAATCTGAGATCATTTTCATAAAACAGTTTTATGTTGTCAATACCGTAATAAAGCATACACAGCCTTTCAACTCCCATTCCGAAAGCAAAACCTTGATACTTCTGTGAGTCTATACCGCAATTTTCCAACACCGCGGGATGTACCATACCGCAACCCATAACCTCAAGCCAGCCCGTCTCTTTACATACCCTGCACCCCTTTCCTTCGCATATAACACATCCTATATCAACCTCAGCGGAAGGCTCGGTAAAGGGAAAGTAGGAAACCCTGAATCGTACGGGAACATCCTCTTCAAAAAAAGCCTTTAAAAACTCTTCAATAACAAACTTCATATTACCGAAATTAACATCTTCAGAAACCGCCAAACCTTCCACCTGATGAAACATGGGAGAGTGAGTGGGATCGTCATCCCTTCTGTAAACCTTCCCCGGAGCGACAATATATATGGGAGGCTTCTCTTCAAGCATAACCCTTATCTGAACTGGAGATGTATGAGTTCTCAAAAGATATCCTTCCCTGTTAACATAAAAGGTATCCTGCATATCACGGGCTGGATGATCGGGGGGAATATTCAGCATATCAAAGTTATATTTTTCCAACTCAATCTCTGGTCCTTCCTTAACCCTGAAACCCATGGATCTGAATATATCAATTATCCTTTCCAATGTCCTGGTAATTGGATGAACATGACCTACTAAGGGTTCAACGGGCACGGTTATATCTTCCCATTCTCTTTCTAAGCGTCTTCTCTCTTCTTCTTTTCTGATTTCCTCTTGCTTCTTTGTTATAAGCTCTTCAACCTTCTCTTTTATAAGGTTAACCTTCCTTCCGTACTCCTTCCTCTGATCTGGAGGTATCTCCTTTATGCGGGATATAAGATGCGTAACTATTCCTCCCTTTCCTATGTATTTTGACTTTATTTTAAGAAGTGTCTCTTGCTCAGAAACAGAAGCAATTTCCTTCTCAAGCTCCTTTATAATGGACTCCGCATCAATCATACCTTCAGAACTTCTTTAACCCTTTCAACTATTTTACCGAAAGCCTCCGGGTCTCTTGCCGCTATCTCAGCCAACATCTTTCTGTTCAAGTTTATATTAGCCTCTTTTAGCCCCTTCATAAATTTACTGTAAGAGAGACCATAGACCCTCACTCCCGCATTTATCCTTGCTATCCACAATCTTCTGAACTCCCTCTTCCTTAATCTCCTGTCCCTGTACTGATAGTAGAGGGCTCTCATTACCGCTTCTTTAGCCCTTCTGTAAACATTTTTCTTCTGCCCCTTGTAACCTTTTGCAAGCTTTAATATCTTTTTCTTGTGCTTCCGTGAAGAAGGACCTTTTACCCTCATCTTTACCTCCTTGAAGGAATGGATATTCTATCACATTAACTCTTTACTGTCCAATACAATGGTAACCGGTCCCCAGTTCTCAATATATACATTCATCATTGCACCGAAGATCCCGGTTTTTGTGGTAATACCTTCCTCCCTCATACTATCAACGAATCTTTCATAAAGCTCCTTAGCCCTACCTGGCTCTTCCGCATCCTCAAAACTCGGTCTCCTTCCCTTCTTCAAATTAGCGTAAAGGGTAAACTGTGAAATAACAAGTGCCTCTCCCTTTACATCTAAAAGTGAATAATTGAATTTCCCCTTCTCATCCTCAAAGATCCTCAGATTTACTATCTTCTTTACAAGTACATCTATATCATCATCCCCATCACCCTTTCCTACCCCGAGTAGAATATTAACACCCTTTCCTATCTCACCAACAACTTCACCGTTTACCTCAACCTTTGATCTCCTGACCCTTTGTACAACCGCCCTCATCCTACTCCATATAATAACCGAAGCTCCTTACAAGATCTGGTCTTCTCCTCCACTTTTCCTTAACTTTTACCCACAGCTCAAGATAGACCTTCTTACCCGTAATAAGCTCTATCTCCTCCCTTGCCAGTTTACCTATCTGCTTTAGTCTCTGTCCCCCCTTGCCTATTATGATAGGCTTAAGGTTCTCCCGGTCCACAACAATATCACCCTTTATTACAAGCATATCAGGGTTTACATCGCCTTCCTTTATCTCATGTATGGCAACCGCAACGGATGTGGGAACTTCTTCCTTAGTAAGCAACATTACCTTTTCTCTTACTATCTCCGCCACCATTATTCTCAAGGGAAGATCCGTTATCATATTTTCTGGAAAGATCTGCTCACCCTCAGGAAGATACTTCAACAAGGTTTTCAACAGTTCATCAACATTTGAACCTTTCAGGGCACTTATGGGAACTATCTCTTTTATCTCGGGATTCTCTTTATGAATTTCATCAATAAGAGGTAATACATTTTTCGCATCACCTATCTTATCTATCTTGTTTATCACAAGTATAACGGTTTTGTTCCCTAAAAGTGGCTTTATATAGTCTTCCCATACGCGCTGATCACTTTTTCTCCACCCTTCCTTCGCATCTATCATGAATAGGATCACATCGCTCTCCTCAAGGGTACTTCTGGCAACTCTTAACATCGCCTCACCCAAAGCATCCTTAGGCCTGTAAAGACCCGGAGTGTCAAGAAATATAATTTGGGCTTCTCCGGGGATATTTTTAACACCCAACACCCTTATACGGGTAGTTCCTGGCTTGGGAGATACTATGGAGACCTTTGTACCAGCAAGGCAGTTTATCAGCGTGGACTTTCCCACATTTGGCTTTCCCACTATGCTTACGAATCCCACTTTCATGCTGTTAGATATTATAATTGTTAGCCATGATAGAAAGGTACACAAGAAAAGAGATGGGAAATATATGGTCGGAGGAGAATAAGTTTAAAAAGTGGCTTGAGGTGGAAATAGCAATATGCAAAGGATGGTCGGAATTGGGAGTTATACCCAAGGATGCCTTTGAGAGAATAAAGGAAAAGGCACATATAGATGAGGAAACGGTTAAAAAAATAAAGGAGTATGACAAAAAGTATAAACATGATGTGCTTGCCTTTGTATCAGCTATAAATGACCAAATAGGGAAGGATAGCAGGTACTTCCACATGGGTGTAACATCATCGGACATTATTGACACAGCATTCGCACTTCTTATAAG
>WFWF01000069.1 GCA_015491275.1 Aquificales bacterium
AATTAAATTTAAGTATGGGATTAAAAAAATTATTTGTTTTTCTTACATTATTTTTCGGCTTAGCCTTAGGTATCCAGATAAACGGTAAGGTTATAACGCCTTTTATACACTATGATAGTGATACATATATAAGTGTTGGTGAGGGTTACGGTGTCATCGTTAAGAAAGACGGCAGGGTAATTTACAGGGTAGAAAATATTGATTTTGAGGAAAAGCTGGGCAAACCATCTGCCATAAAGGTTCTAAAAGAAGCAGGTACTATGGTAAGTATCTTTAAAGGCAAACCTTCTAACTTTAAAAGGGGATTGAAAACCTATAAGGAACTGAGGCTTTTTGATGTTTACAAGGGTGTTGATGTAATATTCAGAGCGGATGATAAGGGTATTGAGAAGCTGTATCTTTTCAAGAAAGGTGTTGACCTTGCAAAGATAAGATTTTTTATAAGCGGGGGCGGAAAAGTTAGATTGAGTAACGATGGGGGCATCTTTATTGAAAAGAAGGAAGGTGTGTTATATTTTTCAAGACCCAAAGGTTTTCAAATAATAAACGGAAAAAAAGTATATGTGGATGTTTATTATGAAATTGGTGAGGGTTATTACACATTTAAGGTGGGTAAATATTCAAAGGAGCATGACCTTATTATAGACCCAATGATAGCGGGTACTTTTCTCGGGGGAGTATCCCATGATGAACCTGGTGGGAGAAGATCAATAGCGGTTGATGGCAACGGTAATATATATGTGGTCGGATTTACAAAATCCTGGGATTTCCCTACTGATTCTGTAAGCCCTCCTCCCGAAACTTCGGGCGGTGATGCCTTTGTGATTAAGGTTGATCCAACATTGAGTAATGTTTTGGCGGTAGCTTTTTTAGGCGGTTCGGGAATGGATATAGGCAAGGGGGTGGTCATAGATCCCTCGGGTAATGTGGTGGTAAGTATTCAATCAAGTTCTTCAGATGCACCAGTTTCTAATAATGCTTTTCAACAGAGTAAAAGCAGTCTTTCCGATGTCTATATTGCAAAGCTGACTTCCGATTTACAGTCTTTGATTTCTGCCACCTATTACGGTGGGTCCGGCGAGGATGAGCCTTACTCATTGGCTGTTGATGGCGCTGGAAACATTTATGTTGTGGGAAGAACTTCTTCCCCGGATCTTTTTATGCCAATAAATGCTTATGATAGCATATGTAATGCGGGGGGAACAACATGCAGTGACGGATTTTTGACAAAATTCAGTGGGGATCTTTCTCAAGTTATCGGTGCCACTTATGTTGGCGGTCCCGAGGCAAGTCAGGTTAATGATGTAATTGTTGATACCGCTGGTAATATTTATGTGGTTGGTTCAACGGGTGCTCCGAACTCCTGTAATTTCCCCGGTACAACAGGTACTAATTCGGGATGGTGCGGATTTATCGCGAAATTTGATCCCTCCATCTCCTCCATATCCTCCCGTCTGACCGGACAGGAGAAGGAATCCGCCAATGCGGTGAAGATTGATGGTTCTGGAAATATTATTGTTGCAGGCACAACTCAAGGTGCTCCAACCTCGTGTTATTATGATGCGGGAAGTAATCAGGTAGTATGTAAGGATGATATCTTTGTGAGGATGTATGATACGAGTCTGAATGAAATAGCGAGTATATTTATAGGGGGGCGGGGGCAGGATAATGTGTCGGATATTGATTTTGATAGTATTGGAAACATATATATTGTGGGTTATTCGGGATCTTCGGATATTCAAACATTTCCTTCTTCCTTCCAATACACGAAGGTTAATATAGAAGAAGGCTTGTTTGATGGATTTATTGCTTCTCTATCACCTGATCTTTCACAGATACTTTCTACTACATTTTTGGGAGGGTGCAGGAATGATCACGCAACTTCAATAGTAATATATAATGACGAAATATATGTTGCGGGAAGAACGGACTCTCCCAATTTCCCCGCAACACAGGGCTCCATAAGGTCTTCTTACACCTTTCCTGAATATCCCTACACCATTTATGATCCTGGTGTAAATGATGTCTTTTTCGTAAAATTTACAAAGGATCTGTCAAGGGGTGCGGATCCTCGTATTTCGGAAAGCTTATGTGTATGGGATTTCGGAATTTACAATGTAGGAAATTCTTCAACTCCAAAGGAGGTAAGGATATATAATTTTGGTGGATCAGACCTCGTATTAAGCTCTTTAACGTTGGATGATACAACGAACTTCTCCATTGATTTGGGGGGAGGCTCTAATCCTTGTAATCAATTACCCGTAACCATTTCACCTTCTTCTTACTGCTCTTTTAATATAACCTTTGCTCCCCGTTCCGATGGCACTTTTGAAACTATATTAACTGTGCAATCAAATGATCCTGTCAATTCAAGCAGACAGATTTTCCTTAAGGGTGTAGGTAAAGGTCCTAAGTTACAAATATATCCTAATCCGATTGATTTCGGTCCTGTAGGTGTGGGTTCTTCTGTTTCCCAGATGGTTAGTGTGAGGAACGGCGGAAGTCTTGACCTTATTGTAAATTCAGTGCAAATAACTGGCGATACTGTCTTTTCAATAACGTCAGATAACTGTTCCGGGAAAACCTTATCACCCAGTTCTTCTTGTGATCTTATAATTTCTTTTTCTCCCATAGCACTTCAGAATTACAGCGCTACAGTCACAATAAATTCTAATGATCCTTCATCACCTACGGATGTGCAAGTTACGGGAATAGGTGCTCCTAATGAGCCTGATATAAGCGTAACACCCATAAGCTATGATTTTGGTAATGTATTTGTCGGTGCTAATAAAGTTTTCTCCTCGGTGGTTGTTCAGAACAACGGTCTTGTTGACTTGGCGGTAAGCGGTGTTTCTATTTCCGGATCTGCTGAATTTAAAGTCAATTATACAACATGCACTGGTGCTTCCATTCCCCCGGGCGATTCCTGTATCATAGATGTGTTATTTAAACCTCAGTCCGCGGGGCAGAAGAGTGCAAGCCTTGATATAAATTCAAATGATCCTGACACTCCCACCGTAAGTGTTTCTTTAACGGGTACGGGTGTGCCTCCACCTGTGATAAGTGTTAACCCTACCTCTGTAGATTTCGGTAATGTTATGGTAAATACATCCGTGGTAAAAACTATTACTATATCAAATACAGGTTCCGCTAATCTTGAAATAACTTATGTGGGTAATATCAGCCAACCTGTCAGCATAGCACCCGGGCAGACCAACCCATGTCCCGCAAATACACCCTTTGTTTTATCCCCTAACCAAAGCTGTACTTACGATCTTACCTTTGCTCCTACGCAAGCAGGTTCCATAAGTATGCAATTGTTGATAAGATCAAATGATCCCATCAACGGTTACCTTTATGTGAATATAACAGGAAATGCTATATTATCCGATGCTCCTGTTATTTCTGTTGATCCCTTAGCAATAGATTTTGGAGTTAGGGGTGTAGGAAAACAGACCCAGTCTTCAAGAATAACCGTAAGTAACTTGGGATCTCAAGTTTTAAGTATATCTTCAGTTACCCTATCCGGAAATGATTTCGTGGTTATAACCGATATATGCACGGGTATAAATCTTAACGCGGGAGATATATGTTATATTGATGTTGCTTTTTCTCCTACAACCCTCGGCATTTTATCAGGAAGTATTACCATAAATTCTAACGATCCATCAAATCCTTCCGTTGTGGTAAACCTCACAGGCGAAGGTATCTATCCCGATCCTACCATATTTGTTGATCCCTCCTTTTATGATTTCGGAGATACAAGTATAGGTTATCCTAGGCAGACAACTATTGCGGTTAAGAATATGGGAGACAGTCCCTTAATGATATCAAGTGTTACCATAAAGGGTAATGATAAGGCGGATTTTGAAATAGCGAACGATACATGTACAAACAATGCACTTTCTTATAATATGCAATGTCTGATTGATGTAAGGTTTAATCCTCAGTCCGCGGGTCAAAATAAATCCGCCTTTATCGAGGTAGTTTCCAATGACCCGGCAAACGGTGTTATCAATATTGATCTTTTTGGTAATGCACTTCCACCGCCTGTCATAGTTGTTGATCCTAATATTATTGATTTTGGTGTGGTGCCCGTTAACACAAGTAAGCAGGTTGTAGTCAGTGTTACCAATGCTAGTCAACAGGTTACAGTAGTTATAACGGATGTAAGAGTTGAAGGTACAGATGTTGGTGAGTTTGATGCGTTAAGCACATGCTCAGTGCTTAATCCTCAGGAGTCATGTAACATTACTGTTTCCTTTACGCCGGTGGGTGAGGAAGGGGACAGGAAAGCCTTGCTTGTTATATATCTTGATAATGGTGATTCCATAAAGGTACAGATACTCGGTTATGCTACGGGTGGTAGCGGTGATTCCTTATACTTGTCAGCAAAACTGGATACTATTGAAATTCTTGATTTCGGTAAGAGAAGAGTCAATATTTACACAGAAAGGGATCTTTTAGTAAAAAATGTAGGAGATGATCCGTTGGTAGTCCTAAGATTCGCATGGGCTGGAGAAGATGCAGGTGAATTCGGTGTTGCGGAAGATATGTGTTCTGGGAAAACACTTAAGAAAGGGGAATCTTGTTATTTCAAATTGGGATTTGTACCATCCAGAAAAGGCAATTTGAGGGCAAACTTCCTTGTATACTGGAAAGGCATTTATGATACTGAGGAGAAGGAGCGTTTAATAATAGTAAGAGGTACTGGGGAGGTAAATCTGTTCGGATGTTCCACGGGAAGTTCTTACTTTGCGGGCTACATTATTCTATTTTTGATAACAAAGTATCTGAGTATCCATTTCCTAAGTTCTATGAAGAGGAACAGGAAAAGGGATGAGTAAAATACAAGGAGCCAATCCGTAAATGCTAAAGGAGTCAGATGCAAAAGGGATGGAAAAAGATAGGTTACAATCAATTGAAGTATAAACCCTACGGACAATCCTAAAAAAAGATACGGATTCATCATGAAGGTTTTGACCGGACTAATAAGAAAGGGCACATTTCTTATAGAATGTATACCGTTTATCCACTGGTTGACAACCATTGATGTAAAGGTAACGGTAACAGCATGTTCATAGGTGAACCTTTCTAAGCAGTATATAAACAGAGCCAAGTTTATCAAGCCCATAAATAT
>WFWF01000070.1 GCA_015491275.1 Aquificales bacterium
ATATAAGATTAAAAGTAAGGTTGCCTTCCATAGAAAAGGGTAGGGAAGATCTCGGCATATTCCCCGCCCTCAAACCCGTGATAGGAAGAATACTTCCTGGTTCGCCCGCAAGTCAGGTGGGTATAAAAGAAGGAGATCGCATTGTTGAAGTGAACGGTAAAAGGGTGGAAAACTGGTATGAGGTTACAAAGCTTATAAAAGAAAACGGATTTAATCCTCTTCGTATAAAACTCCAGAGAAATGGTGAAATATTTGAAAAAACAGTCGTACCCCAAAAAGATCCCGCAAGGGGAAGGCCTATGATAGGTGTAAGCGTGAAGATAGAAACGGTTAAGGAAAAAACTCCCTTCCCCGAATCGGTTAAATTGGCATTAAGTCGCACCTACGAACTTACCGTATTGACCTTTAAGGTGCTGTGGGGATTGATAACAGGCGATGTTTCTTTTAAAACTCTCGGCGGACCCATTGCCATAGCCCAATTTGCGGGGCAGGCTGCAGAGTCCGGTTTAATAGCCTTTCTTTCTTCCATGGCATTTATATCCTTACAGCTCGGCATATTCAACCTTATACCCTTACCAGTTCTTGACGGGGGCCTTATTATGCTCTTTATAGCGGAAGCAATAAGAGGTAAGCCATTCTCCGATAAGTTTAAGGAAGTTTGGCAGAGGTTGGGTTTTGCCCTCATTATTACACTGCTTACCTTCGTTATAATTAACGATCTGCTTAAAATATTCGGGGGATGATGAAAAACTCCAATGTATCCATTGCCCTCGTTCACTATCCCGCAATGGACAGGAAGGGAAGAATTATAGTCACATCCTTTACCACCATGGATCTTCACGATATAGCAAGACCCGCAAGAGCTTATGAGATAGACAGATTTTATATAGTTCAACCCGTTGACGGACAGAGACTTATAATAAACAAGCAGATTGAGTATTGGCTGTCAAAAGAAGGAAAAAGGACAAATCCGACAAGACATGAAATTGTTCAGAGGGTTTCTCTCCTTTATACGCTGGATGAGGTAACCGATGACATTATTAAAAGAACTGGTAAAGAACCCAAAACCGTGGGTACGGATGCAAGAAAGTATCCAAACACAATAGGCTACGATGATTTAAGAAAAGAAATAGAAAAGAGGGAAAATTACTTTCTCATAGTGTTCGGTACCGGTTACGGATTGCCGCCCGATCTGATGCGAACTTTTGATTATATCCTTGAACCCATCTACGGTGCAGGGGATTGGAACCACCTATCGGTTAGGAATGCTGTGGCTATAATACTTGACAGGTTGTTCAGCAGGAACAGGTGCTAAGCCATGATATATCATTTAGCCCTTTTCTTGAGAGATTACTTCTTTGCCTTTAATGTTTTTAAATATATAACTTTTCGCTCCTTTACAGCTGTCCTTCTCGCCTTTATACTAACCCTACTCTTTTCACCCATAATAATTAGGAAACTAAAAAGATGGCAAAGGATCCTCGGCGGATATATAAGAAAGTACACACCTCAAGGTGTTTCAAAACAATATGTACCTACCATGGGGGGGATAATAATAATAGCCGTTCTTTCACTCACCGTCCTACTTTTAATGAGATTTGACCTAATTTACCTTTGGATACTCTTACTTTCAACCATATCTTTTACCATAATAGGACTTATTGACGACTATCTAAAACTCAAAAATAAAGAAGGTTTATCGTCAAGAATAAAACTGTTAGGACAGATTGTAGCATCCTTTATTGTAGCGGTTATGATCTATAAATTCTCTGGTACCGGAACCCTTTTGTACTTCCCTCTATTTAAGGATTTCCAGATAGATCTTGGTATCTTTTATATACCCTTTGCCATGTTGGTAATTATAGCAACATCCAATGCGGTTAATTTAACCGACGGTCTTGATGGATTGGCAATAGGTCCCACCATGACAACCGCAGCAGCACTGGGTGTTATAGCTTACGCGGTGGGTCATATAAAGATAGCGGAATACCTCGGTATCCCTTATGTTCCTTATGCGGGTGAAATAGCCATATTTTGCATGGCAATAGTGGGTTGCGGTCTCGGATTTTTG
>WFWF01000071.1 GCA_015491275.1 Aquificales bacterium
ATACACCTTGTGGACATGGGAGAAGATATAAAAAGTAAGGCGAGACTTTTTTGGGATATCCAGAGGGCTATTCTGTCAGCAAAGGATATATATATTGAAGAAGATGGAGAAAATTCAAGACTTTACTTGATTACAGCGGGCGGTTTATTTGGGGAAGGTGTAGTAAAAGCGGTTTTCTTTGTTGAAGAGGGATTCCTTAAATATGAAGAATTCCCCTATGATTACGGAGATATCAGATATACGGGGGAAGGTAAGATTTATAATTTGGGCAGGGTAGAAGAGTTCAGGGTTGAAGTCTATAACGGCAGGAGAAGACTTACAAACTTTAAGGGTATACCCGAATTTGTTGTTATAAGGATAAACGATCAGGAATTTACAGTAATCCCAATAAAGTAAGAAGAAGTCTTGGAGACATACCCATGACCGTATAAAAGTCACCCTCTATCCTCTCTATGAAGGAAGCACCATAATCCTGTATGCCGTAAGAACCCGCCTTATCAAAGGGTGACCAAAATTCCACATATCTTATAATTTCATCCTCCCCAAGCTTTCTAAACTTTACCCTTGTAATATCATGACCTATTCTCTTGTAGAATCTTCCTACGACTGCTATGGCAGTAACCACATTATGCCATCTGTCGGAAAGGTTCTTCAGCATGTTTACGGCTTCCTCCTTGTTTTTGGGTTTACCGAAGGTTTGATTATCAAAAAAAACTATTGTATCCGAGCCTATAACCGTGGCATCCTTATGTTTAAGCCACACATTATAAGCCTTCTTAAAGGCAAGCCTCCTCGCATTTATAACGGGATGCCAATGAACTGGTTCCTCTTTAACACCAGGATCTATAACCTCAAACCTAAAACCGAGCATACTCATTATCTGTTGTCTCCTCTTTGAGGATGAAGCAAGTATGTATCGCATCACTTACCTCCGAAAATCAGAAGATAAATAAGATAAGCAATTAACACGCATACAGAACATGCTATAAGAAGTTTAATAACCTTAATCATCCTTTATAATTTTAAGTATATCAATGATAGACAGATTGGTAAAAAAGCTGAAAGGAAAACTGGTCCAAACCCACACATCGTGGGTTATACTTCTTGATGATATTGTTTATAAGATAAAAAAGCCTGTAAACTTCGGTTTCCTTGACTATTCAACTCTTGAAAAAAGAAAACTGTTTTGCAAAAGAGAAGTTGAACTTAACAGAAGACTTTGCAGTTATATATATCTTGGAGTAGTACCCATAAGTATGATTAACAGAGATGTTGAAATAGAAAATTCCTCTAATATAGTTGAATATGCTGTCAAAATGAGAAGAATAGATGATAAAAACCTGCTAATAAACAGGTTAAAGGATATAGAGGGCGAGGAAATTGAAATGATCGCCAAAAAAATTGCATATTTTCACAAGAATGCCCGCAAAACACCCGAATACGGAAAATTAGAGATCATGAAATTTAATACGGATGAAAATTTTGAGCAGGTTAAACCTTTTGTAGGGAAAACTATTTCCGAAGAAGATTATGAATATATAAAAGAGAAAACAAATTTATTTTACGAAAAATACAGTAATCTTTTTGAAAAGAGAATATCCGAAGGAAAGATTGTTGACGGACACGGAGACATAAGATTGGAGCATGTTGCTTTCCTTGATGAAGGTATATGTATATTTGATTGTATTGAGTTTAATGAGAGGTTCAGGTGCGGTGATATGGTAAATGATATGTGTTTTCTGTCAATGGAATTGGAATTCATGGGCAGAAGGGATCTGGTGGAGATATATGAGGAAACATACTTCGGAGAGACAAAAGATAAGGAGTTTTATACAGTCCTTCCTTTTTTCAAAACTTATAGGGCTTTTGTAAGGGGAAAGGTTTACAGCTTTATGCTGAATGATCCTCACATAAAGGAAGAGGAAAAAGAGATAGCCTTAAAAAAAGCAAAGGGATTTTTTTCTCTAAGTAGAGAATATGCAGGAGAAATAAGTTAAAATAATGAAGCGGGAGGTAAAGTATGAAAGGTAGGGGTAGACTATTACTGCTTATTGTTGCGGTCTTCCTGGGCTTTAAATATTCGGAAGCGGTTCCTTCTTTTGCAAGACAGATGAATACATCATGTAATACATGTCATTCACCTCACAGCTTTCCGTCCCTTAATTCTTACGGCAGATTTTTCAAAGCTTCAGGATATACCCAGATAAGACAACCCACCATAAAGGAAGCGGATTTCCTTTCCATACCCAAGGTACTAAATTTATCAATTGTTGCAAAGCTGAAAGCAATAGGCGAAACAAAAAGCATGGAAAGAAAGGAAATCTTTGAAAGGAAGATCCAGTTTCCCAGTGAATGGGAGCTCTTTGCAGGTGGAAGGATAGGTGAAAACGTGGGATATATAGCTAAAGGTGCTGGAAGTGCTTTTACATTGCGAATGCCTTTTGTGGTTGGTACTAAGAAAAATTATTTCGGTATAGTTCCTTATACCACTTATAACCTCGGTGCACCTGCTGTTTTTGAAGTAATGAACACTGGTGCAGTAAGCAATTTAGTAATACTTGAAACCTCGGAAGTTATATCCGCCCAACAGTATATAGGCACGGGTACACCCGCAACGGGTTTAGGGTTTTATTATTACAGTAATTTGTTTTATATAGCGGGAGCCTTGTGGGCACCCTTCTACGGTAGGGAAATAGCAGTCCTTGATATAAAGGAATTTTCCAACTACGGACGTGTAGTATTTACACCCAATCTTGCAGGCTGGGATGTAGGCTTAGGGTTGCAGTACTGGGGCGGTAAAACGGTTGTCAGAAATAATACAAGAGAAACAATTACGGTAAATTCTCCCATTGGTAGTATAAGTATAGATCCAAACGAAGAAGAATCCCTGTTCACCCGTGCTCTCGCGCTGGATTTTCAGGCAATGGGCTATATAAGGAACATCCCTCTGGGTGTATTTCTAACCTACGGTCAGTCTCCCTTATCTAAGACAGGAGAACCAACAAACATCTTTAATACAAATCCACAACTTGAGAAAACGGTAATAGCCGGCCTTGTTGAACTCGGTGTTATTCCAGATATTATCAACGTTTCCCTCGGCTACAGAAAGGCAAGGAATGAAGGTAGGGATGATAATGCATATATATTCGGAGCGAAGTATCATCTACACAGGAATGTTCAATTCCAGGTCAATTACATATCCGAGACAGATAGGAAGGCAAGTACTTTTATGTCTATGCTTTACACAGCCTTCTAATCATGCCTATAGATGAAAAGCTGAAGGAGGAAGCTTACAACAAAGTAAGGGAACTCGGTAAAGAGTTGGAGAAGATTATAAAGGCAAGGATTGAACAAGAGGAAAAGGAAGATCTTGAATTCGGAATCGTTTTTGATATAGAAGGAGAAGATATCATAAACTTGTGGAGGGAGGCGGTAACGGAAAATGTCTATATGGATATAGGTGATGTTGAAATAATGGAACATCATGACGGCGTTTATCTGAAAACAAAGTTTATAAACCATGTGGAAAACTTCAGGGCGGAAAGAAATATAAGTATATGGAGCAACGGTAGAATAGAAAAGGTTCACGGTTTTCATATAGATACGGATAATATAAGGGGAAGGATTGAGGAATCGGACGGAAAATTAAAAGCAACCGTTAGAATAAAAGATTAATGAAGATAATCCTGTCCGTAGGAGACATTTCAGCTTCAAACTACATTTACCATATATTTAAAGAGGGCTTTGAAAACCTTGATATATACGGCATAACCGATGACAAGCTAAAATACATAGGTATAAAAAGCTTAGGTAATATTGAGGATATTTCGGGTTTCGGTCTTTTTGAACTATTACCGAAACTTAAAAGGATATTGAAGGTTAAGAGAAATATAGAAGAACATTTAAAAAATACAGATATACTCATAGTATGCGACGCACCGGGCTTTAACATACCGCTTATAAAAAAGGCAAAAAGCCTCGGAGTTAAGAAGGTCATTTACTTTATATCCCCTCAAGTATGGGCATGGAAGGAAGAGAGGATTCGCGACATTGTTAGCTTTACAGATCATCTTGTAGTTATCCTGCCTTTTGAGTTGGATATATATAAAAATTTTGAAAATACACACTTTAAGGTTCATTATGTAGGACATCCATTGGTTGACCTTGCAAAACCACACCTTAAAAAAGAAGAGTTTTTAAAAATAATCGGAACCGAAGGAAAAATAGTAGGCTTATTTCCTGGAAGCAGGGAAAGTGAAGTAAACAGGATGGCACCCTATCTGTGTGAGATTTATAGAAGGGTATTCTCAGGAAAAGGCATTAAGGGTGCAATACCAACATTTAAAAGGCATAGGACGACTTTAAACAGATATTGCAAAGGTGGTACAAGAATATTTGATGATACGAAATATAATTTAACCTATGATGTTATGAAATACTCAGATTTCTCTTTAATAACCTCGGGTACCGCATCCCTTGAAGCAACATTATTAAAAAATCCTCACATAGTATTTTATAGGATAAATCCTCTTACCTACATGATAGCTAAGCATGTTGTAAAGTCAAAATATATAAGTTTGCCCAATATCATAACGGGCAAGGAAATAGTGCCGGAAATAATTCAAAAGGATATAGATTTTGCCTGTAATGTAGTTGAAGAATATTTCGGTAAGGAGAATTGGTATAAGGAATTTTATGAAGCTTCAGAAGAAATAAGGAAAAAACTAGGAGAAAAAGGAGTTATAGAAAAAATGAGAAACTTATTTTGGGAACTCATACATTAGAGCTTTTTTCTATAACTATTTCACCGAAGGGTTCCTCCTGATAAATGTCAATTACACCGTCATAATAAAGATGCATAAGAGCCATAAATTGAGGTACAAATTTCACCCTGTCAAGGAAG
>WFWF01000072.1 GCA_015491275.1 Aquificales bacterium
CAATATGGCTATAGTTAAGATAATGTACAGATTCCCTTCCTTTGAAAAGATAAAGATAGAAGATCCTATAGAGTTTACGGAACTTGAAACGGGCAAATATATGAGGAAACTCGTAAATTCCATGAAAGCCTTAAGAATATTATTGCTTCAAGGAGATACAGAAAATGCAAGGCAGGCGGGTGAAGAATTTATTGAAAGGGCAAGACAGCTGAAGACCATGTGTACAAAATGTCATACTGAAGAGGAAAAGGAAGTTATAAAGGCATCAATGAAAAAATCCTCAGAAGCTTTAGATATAATAGCAGAAGCAATATCAGCAGAAAACATTGACAGAAATAAAATATTTAACTCGCTTAATACAATAGGTATGTCTTGCAGTAAATGTCACAATGTTCATGAAATACCCGCCCTTATTCAAGAAGCCTTTGAGGAATGAAAAAAACATTTATTGCCTTGATGTCCATTTTTATCGGAGGGTGTGGTCCCTTTGAAAAAATTTTCATTGAGGAAGATCTTCTTAAAAGACCGGAAGCCAAAAGATGCGGTGACTGTCATGCGGAAATATACAAGGAGTGGAAAAAAAGCAGACACGCAAAGGCATGGGTGAGCGAAAAGTTTAGGGAAGAATCGGAAGAGTACAGCAAAGTGAAATGTTTAAAATGCCATGCCCCCCTTGAAGTTCTTGAAGGTAAAAAGCCGGTAACAAGAGATAAACACAGGGAGGACGGGATTAACTGTTCCGCGTGCCACTACAGGGAGGAAACCAACGCCATTCACGGTCCCTTAAAGGTTTGGTCCCCTCCTCATCCTTCCCGTCAAGATGAATTTTTTGAAAAATCAAAATACTGCGCATCATGCCACGAAGATACCTATAAAGAATGGAAGATGTCAGGTTCAGAAAAATCGTGCCAATCATGTCATATGCCAAATATAGGAAAGAGGGATCTTATTCAAAATTTTCCTTACCATCTATTACACCTTGCAAAACCGAGACATGATCATTCTTTTCCCAGTCTTAAGGCAAAAAGCGAAGATATAGAGATAAGGATAAAGAAAGAAGGCAAAAGGAGAATTATAGAGATAGAAAATGTAGGTGTACCACACAATCTTCCGACAGCGGATCAAGGGGATCCCAAGTACTACATTACAATAGAAGTAAATTTCGGCAACGGGAAAATAAGAAAAATAAGAAGGACCCTTTCACCAGAAGCGGAGAACACACTTTCATACAAGAAGCCTTTAAGGATCTCCTTCTTTGAAAGTAAAGATCCAAAGGAAATAAAAGTCACCATTTACAGGAGATTGAGCTGGAAAAAAGAGAGAGAACTTATAAAAACCTATCTTGCAAGCATGTAAACACCCACACCCACACCGTGGGCTACGGTATCTTCACCAAAGAGCATCCTTCCCTTATACTCAAGTAGAATTCCAAAGGAAGGCGATATATTTATCTTCCCACCGAGGCTGAAATGAACCCCGGGAACTATCCTCTCCTTTTTTGAACTTGGGCTGTTTTCCTTTATATTGTTAAAAGACAAACCCGCACCCGCAAACAATCTGAGATTACGCGAGGGTTTAAGATTAACAACCGCATTTATATCAAAAGGATTGTAAAACAAGCCGTAACCTGCCCCCATACTTGCACCCGCTCCCATCTCCAAAGAGGCACCGACCGATAGGGTAGGACTTATCCTTGATCCTATATATCCGTACATGCTTAAAAAGTCGGGTATCCTTACTGTTGATCTTCCGTCCTCAAGCTTGCTTATGGTGATCCACAGAGAAGAAAGCTTAACTCCTGTCTCACCTTCCAAAGCACCCGTATAAGCAAATTCATCCGCAAAGGCACACAAGCCCGCCGATATAAGCGTTATTGCCAAAAGCTTTCTTACCATGCTTTTTTATTATAACTCTCAGGCATTTTTTTAATAAAATAGGTTTACATGGCAGAAAGGATAGACATAAACAGAATTCAGAAGGATATGTTTATCAATCACAAGGGAGAACCCTATAGAGTTCTTGACTATGATCATGTAAAGCCAGGTAAAGGTCAAGCCTTTGTAAGGGTAAAGGCGAAGAACATGCTAACGGGTAATGTCATTGAAATAACCTATAAGGCTTCCGATTCCATTGAGCTTGCGGATTTTGAACAGGTATTTGCGGAGTACTCCTACAATGATCAGCACAACTATTACTTTTTAAATCAACAAACCTATGAAATGATAGCGATACCTTACGAAAACATAAAGGAAGAAGCTGATTTTCTAAAAGAGGGTATGCAGGTTATTGTATTTCTGTATGAAGGAAGAGCCGTAGGTATAGAGCTACCCAAACATGTTGAATTGAAAGTTGTTGAAACAGAGCCGGGAGTTAAAGGAGACACGGTTTCAGGAGGTACAAAGCCCGCAAAGCTTGAGACTGGTAAAGTCATACAAGTTCCCCTATTTGTTAATGAAGGGGATGTAATAAAGGTTGATACGAGAACGGGTACTTATGTGGAGAGGGTAAAATGATAGACAGGGAATTCATAAGGGAAATAATAAATCTTATAAGAGGATCCAACATAAAGGTTTTAAAGCTTGAAAAGGAAGGAGAGAGTCTGTATATAGAAACAAAAGAGACAGAAACAGTAGCCGGTGAAGAGGTTAAAGAAACACCCCATCAAGAGATAATGCTACCTTCTGAGGAGGTAAAAGAGGAACACCTTCACATAATAAAGAGCCCCCTTGTTGGGACCTTTTACAGGTCTCCTTCGCCAGGAGCGCCTCCCTTCGTGGAGGTGGGGGACATTGTTTCCCCTGGACAAATATTATGCATAATAGAAGCCCTAAAGGTGATGAACGAAATAGAATGCGATGTCAGGGGAAAGGTTGAAAAGATTCTTGTTGAAAACGGTGAGAAGGTTGAGTACGGACAGCCCCTCTTTCTTATAAATACCCAGATATGAGTATTTATGTATCAAAGATAATGATATTCCCCATCAAGTCCCTTGATCCCGTGTATGTAAGCTCTACAAGAATAAATAAGGAAGGAGGCTTGGAATACGACAGATATATAGCCCTTTTTGATGAGAAGGGAAATATACTGAGTAGAAAAAGGGAAAAGAAGCTTTATTTAATAAGGAGTATATATGACATGGAATATCTAACGGTTACATTAAAATGCGATGGTAAGGCAAATACTTTTAATCTAAATGATACAAAAGGAATAGGAGAGTTTATTAGTGAATTCCTCGGGTACAGAGTTGAAGCAAGAAAAGGGTTTTTCCCCGACAGTCTTGATACACCCGGACCCACCATTATAGGCAGGGCAACCCTTAACGAAATATCCTCATGGTTCGGGATAGATGTTGATGAGATGAGGCTCAGACTAAGAACAAATATTGAGATAGAAACGGAAATTCCCTTTTGGGAAGACAGATTATGTGATAAAGAAAAGGGTGTTTACTTTTATATAGGAAATGTGCTCTTTAAAGGGGTTAATATATCAAAAAGGTGCAACATACCACCATCGGATCCTTTAACGGGAGAAAGGATTGAAAACTTTGAAAGGATATTCGTTGAGAAAAGGGAGAAAACCCTTCCTCAGTGGGCAAAAGAGGAATGCTTCAAAGGTTTTTACAGGGTTGCGATAAATACAATAGTACCTAAAACTGAAGAGGGTAAAAAAATAAGTGTAGGTGACTCTCTCAGAATAAAGGAAAATCAACCGCCCCCTACAAGCTGAACTATCTCAACAGAGTCTCCCTCTTTAACATAGGTTGTCTCATAAAGAGATTTTGGAACTATCTCCTCGTTTATGGAAACAGCCAAACCTGTCTCCCTGAATTCTATACCCATGTAATCAAGTAATTCCTTGACGGTCATTTCTCTGTTTATAGTCCTTTCCTCACCGTTTATTTTAATTTTCACACCCATATTAAATAAAAATTTATAGCATTTTAATGTATCAAATATAATTTTGTAATTAAGGGGTGTGAGATGGGAAAGTGTGAACTACTTTACGAGTCGGAAAATCATAAAGTTTGTATATTCACAAGCATGATGCCTGATGAAACCATACAGACTAACCAATATCTTGTAGTACACAAGGATAGTGCGATACTAATAGATCCCGGGGGCTATACCATATTTTCTCCCCTTTTTGCGGAAGTTTCTTCTAAAGTCCCCCTCAAGGATTTGAAGTATATTTTCTTCTCCCACCAGGATCCAGATATAGTTTCGGGCATGAACGGCTGGCTCCTTTCAACAAATGCCCAACTTATAATACCCAAACTGTGGACAAGATTTATAGGACACATAGGATTGAAAAAGGGTTATGAGAAAAGGATAATAGCAGTTGATGATAGAGGCGGAACGATAGAATTAGGAGATATAGAATTAAGGATTCTTCCCGCCCACTTTATGCACTCACCAGGAAACTTTCAGATTTACGATCCCGTATCAAAGATTCTCTTCTCCGGAGATGTGGGAGCCTCCGTGGGTCAAAACTATCTGTATGTTGAAGATTTTGAAAACCATAAAAAACTTATTGAAGGTTTTCACAGAAGATATATGGCAAATAATAAGATATGCAAACTATGGGCGAACATGGTGAAAAAGCTTGATATAGATATCATAGCACCGCAACACGGCGCCCTCTTTAAAGGTAAAGAAAATGTTAACGCATTTATAGACTGGATAAGTAACCTACAGTGCGGTACGGATATAATGGATGAAATATTCAATCAGTAGAGGAGGAAAGTATGTTGAAAGCATTCTTAGTATTCTTTCTTATCTCAAACTTTGTCTTGGCTTCGGAGAAAATTGAGGTAGAAGATGCTTGGGTAAGAGCCGTACCCAAGGTATCCAAAATGACAGCCGCATACATGGAAATAGAAAACGAAAGCAAAGAAGATGACGAACTTATAGGTGCGGAAACCGAAATATGCGAAACCGTAGAGATACACACCGTATATTTTGAGGATGATGTTATGAAGATGAGAAAAGTTAATTCCATAAGGATACCTGCAGGAGGAGAAGTGGAGCTTAAACCTTCTGGATATCATCTTATGCTCATAGGTCTTAAAAAACATCCTTCACCTGGAGAGAAGGTAAAGTTAAAGCTTAAATTTAAAAAGGTGGGTGTTATTGAAGTTGAGGCGGAAGTCAGGAAAAGGTAGTTAATGAAAAAAGTATTAATTGGTTTTATAACTATATTACTACTC
>WFWF01000073.1 GCA_015491275.1 Aquificales bacterium
ATATAGAAAAGTTATGATAAAGACGCCTTACCTTGCAACGGATGTAATAGTAAGACTGTGGGAAGGTGAAACCTTTAAAGGTATAGTTTTAATAGAGAGGAAAAATCCGCCCATCGGCATGGCAATACCTGGCGGTTTCGTGGAAGTGGGGGAAAAGGTGGAAGACGCTGCGGTAAGGGAAATAAAGGAAGAAACGGGTCTTGATGTTACCCTTAAGGAGCTGCTCGGTGTCTATTCGGATCCAAGCAGAGACCCACGGTTTCATGTAGTCTCAGTAGTATTTATAGGAGATGCGGAAGGTGAACCTAAGGCAAGCAGTGATGCAAAAAGGGTACATGTATTCAAGCTTGAAGAAATACCCTTTGATAAACTTGTATTTGATCATCAAAGGATTATAAAGGACTTTCTTCACCGCTAAATATACCCAGATTTACCAAACACTTAAGAATATTAAAAAAATATATAAGGTAACGCTTTAACCTATATAAAACACCTTTATTGGAGAAAAAACCCATGAAAAAATCGGAAAGGGACGGGCTGAGACCCGTATCATACCTGCGGGTCTTCCTTATATATATATCACTTGTCATTATATCCCTGATATCAACACTGATCGGCATAAAGGGCTTACCTTACTCACCTTTAAGTCTCGGTATGGGAAGCGTAGTTGTTCTTACACCATCTATCCTTGTCATATACATGCTTCTTTCAAGATACAAGAGGGATTTTTCCCTGCTGGATGAGAAGAAGCGTCAGGTTGAAAAGCTTTACATGGTACTTAATCAAGTTAATCACCTTATAATTGAAGCCTCAACAAAGGATGAACTTTTTGAAGGTGTGTGCAAAATACTCACGAATAAGGGACACTTTAACTTGGCATGGATAGGTTCCATTGATGAAAACGGGATCCTTTTTAAAACCGTAGCCTTCAGCTCATCCGCGGGAAAAATAGATCCTCAGAAAGTTATAAACAAATTTACGAGGGAGAGAGTTGAGATAATAAAAAAATCAAGGACTCTCGTAAGTGAAGATGTGAACATAGGTTCCGATCTTCATTCCCTGGCGAGTTTACCTATAAAAATGAAGGACAAAGTTGTTGCTATGCTCAATATATATTCATCAAGGTCCTTCCTTGAACAGGAAGAAATAAGATTGTTACAAGAACTTGCGGAGAATATATCCTTCGGGCTTGAAAATCTGCAGAAGGACAGGGAGATAACTAAGTTAGCAAGGGCAATAGAACAAACGGACGACAGCATCATAATAACGGACAGAGAAGGCGTCATTGAGTATGTTAACAAAGCCTTTGAAAAAATAACGGGGTACAACTGTGGAGAGGTCATAGGTAAAAAGGCAAATGTATTAAAGTCTGGTCTTCATGATGATTCATTTTACAGAAATTTATGGGTAACTATAACA
Organism: Aquificales bacterium; assembly: GCA_015491275.1. Taxonomy (GTDB): domain Bacteria; phylum Aquificota; class Aquificia; order Aquificales; family Aquificaceae; genus WFWF01. The sequence continues at coordinate 1,420 of WFWF01000073.1, forward strand.
TCCGGTAAATCTTTCAGGGCGGTTTTTATAAACAGAAAGAAGAACGGAGAAATATTTTATATGGAGCAAACGATAACCCCTATTAAAGATAAAGAAGGAAATATACTTTACTTCGTATCAACGGGTAAGGATATAACCCAACAAAGGATTATGGAAAACCAGATAAACTTCCTCGCTTATTACGATGCGGTAACAAATCTTCCCAACAGAAATCTTTTCATGGACAGAATAAACCAATCCATAGCAAGGGCAAAGCATACGGGAAGGTATATAGCGGTCGCGGTGCTTGACATTGACAATTTTAAAGGCTTCAACGACATAATGGGTCACAGGGGCGGAGATCTACTACTAAGGGAGATAGCGGATAGACTTGAAAAGGCGGTAAGAGACGGGGACACGGTGGCAAGGCTCGGAAGCGACGAGTTCGGTATTCTGCTTGTTGATATTTCAAGCGAGGAAATAATACCCGAAGTTATAAGGAAAATAACCAATGCCTTCTCGGAACCCTTCAAGGTAACGGACAAGGAATTTATTGTTACCGTCAGCATGGGTGTTTCAGTATTTCCGCAAGACGGAAGCAATGCGGAAGCCCTTATAAGAAATGCGGATGTAGCCCTCAGTGAAGCCAAGGAGCTAAAAGGAAACTCCTATCTTTTCTTCACAGAGGATATGAACAGAATAATGTTTGAAATAATAAAGCTTAGGACCCACCTGAATGAGGCTATAAGGGAAGGCTCACTCCAGCTTCACTACCAACCCATAGTTAACCTGAAAACAAACAGGATAGAGAAGGTGGAAGCCCTGCTGAGGTGGTACGATAAAAAGCTCGGAAATGTATCTCCCGCGGAGTTCATACCGATACTGGAAGAGACGGGCATGATAATAAATGTGGGGGAGTGGGTCATAAAAAGGGCGTGCGAACAGCTCAGAATATGGAGATCAAAGGGAATAGATATAAGCATATCCGTTAATCTGTCCGCCATCCAGCTTCACAGAAATGACTTTGTCCCCAGCATGGAAAGGATACTCGGCGAGCTACTGTGTGATCC
>WFWF01000074.1 GCA_015491275.1 Aquificales bacterium
GCGTGATATCGTTATAGAACCGGATTTAAGGGGTTACTCTTACTTAGATGTGGGTAAGATGGATGAGATTTATGAGATAGGTTACAGATCCGCTTATAAGATAATGGAAGATTATGTCCGAAAAAAATAATATTATTATAGATCCGTCGGAAAACAACAGCGTTATTGTAAAGAAAATACTTAGACTCGCATATCCAGTAATACTGTCAAATCTTCTGTACACGGTGGAGAGTGCCTTCTCCATCATACTAGTTTCTGGCCTTGGTGAGTCTGAAGTTGCCGCTGTTGGTTTCAGCGCAAGTCTCCTGTGGTTTATATACTCACTAATGGCCCTCTCTTATACGGGAACATCTGTGCTTGTTGCACAAAAAACAGGGGCGGGTGAGAGGGTTGACGGTATCATCGGTTTAGGATTGATCGTATCCTTTATAATAGCCTTACCCCTTACCTTTTTCGGAAAGGATCTTGTCCTTTTCATTCAAGATTTAATGGGTGCTTCGGATAGGGTTATAGAGTTATCGGGTGAGTATCTTGAACCTATTTTTCTTTTAATAACCGTCGGATTCCTTACAAATACCATTTATGGTGCATTAAATGGAAGGGGTAATACAAAGACAACCTTTAAGGTTGCACTTATTATGAATGTTACAAATATAACCACCGCATACCTCCTTATCTACGGAAATATGGGATTTCCTCAAATGGGTGTTAAGGGAGCGGGAATAGGTATAGTACTTTCTGAAATTGTGGGATTTATTATCTATATTTACCTGCTTGTTGTTCTAAAAAAGCCTTTTACCGTCGGTTTTAATATCAGCCTGCAAGACATCTTAAACTTTTTCCGCATAGGCTTTCCTACTATGATAGAAAGGGTTTTAACCACCCTTTCCTTTAATATATTCGTAGGTCTTCTTGCCCCCTTCGGAGATCACATACTTGCAGCCCATCAGATAGGTTTGAGGGTAGAGAGTGTATCCTTCATGGTGGGTTTCGGATTCATGGTTGCATCGTCCATAATAGCGGGTCAGAACTTCGGTGCAAAGAATTTTTACGGAGTTAAAAGGGGAGTGTTTATAACTGCAGTACTTTCTTCCCTTTTTATGGGATTATTGGGTCTTATGTTTATTCTTTTTCCTGATATACTAGCTCTGCCCTTTACACGGGATCCTGATATTATAAAGTACGCGAGCTATTACCTTATAATAGTAGGTATATCTCAGATTCCCCTTTCCCTTGCATTTATATTTTCGGGCGGTCTCAAAGGTATGGGGAAGACCCATATACCCCTTTTTATAAATATCTTGTCCTTCTGGCTTTTCAGAATAGTGCCTTCCTATTTACTTTTGAAAATCATTTACTCTCCCCTCGTTCCTTGGATAATGATGACCGTTGAGACCTTCCTGAGGTGTTTTATGTTTTTTGTATTTTTTAAAAGGTATACATCATCACCGGAATATAATACTTACCATGAGAAAAAAGGTTTGCATAGGAACACGGAAGAGTAAACTTGCCTTGTGGCAGGCAAATTATGTTAAGGAAGCCATAGAAAATAGATACGGTATTGAGGTTGAACTTGTAAAAATTACTACAACTGGGGATAAGATCCTTGACTCGCCCCTTGCCAAGATAGGGGGTAAAGGGCTTTTCGTTAAGGAGATAGAGGAAGCCCTTTTAAGGGGAGACGTTGATCTTGCTGTGCATTCGTTAAAGGATATGCCCGTTATATTGCCGAAAGGTTTAAAAATTGGAGCTGTTACAAAAAGAGAAGATCCATACGATGTTTTTATATCAAGGAACGGAAAGGGTCTTAAGGAAATTGAGGAGGGTAGTACCGTAGGTACATCTTCATTGAGGAGGGGTGTCCAGATAAAGAGGTTGAGAAGGGATCTTAATGTAAAGGTACTTAGGGGGAATGTGGATACAAGGATAAGGAAGCTTGACGAAGGATTGTACGATGCAATAATACTCGCCATGGCTGGTGTAAAAAGAATGGGGTATCTTGAAAGGGTAACGGAAGTGCTTGATTATCTTATACCCGCGGTGGGTCAGGGCAGTCTTGCCATAGAAATGAGGGAAGGAGACAGGGAAATAGAAGAGATAATAGGATTTTTAAATGATGAAAAAAGTATGATATCTGCCCTTTGCGAGAGGGCTTTTTTGAGGGAGCTTGAAGGAGGATGTCAGGTTCCCATGGGTGCCCATTGTACTGTGGAAGATGGAAAGGTAAGAATAAGGGGATTTGTTTCTGACCTTGAAGGTGAGAGGTTTATAGAGGGGACGGAGGAAGGAAACAGGGAAGATGCGGAAAAAGTAGGAATGAGGCTTGCTAAATATATACTTAATAGGGGCGGGAAGGAAATTCTTGATGAGATATACACATCAGGGTAATGGCAGGCTTAAGCTTCCCATCATGTACTTCAGGTCTTTGTCTGTGAACATCAACCCCGCACCTACAAAGACGCCCCTGAAGTAGTCATTCAGAAGTTCGTCACCGCCTATGGTTAGGTAAAAGGATCCCTTTACCCTTGCCCTTACTCCGATCTGCAGATTCGGATTCATATCCCCCCCCGTTGAAGGATTCCTTCTGCCAAAGTCCCATACATCGGAAAACAGCTTTATTCTGTTTGTAGGTACATAATCAAAACCGAATCCTCCAGTTGACTCCTTTAACCCTCCTCTCACTACGAACTTTCCGGCATCAGTTCCGAATATCCTTGCGTACTGAAGTGTTATTTCCGGGGCAAACTGTTTTCTTACTATAAATTCGTTGTTGGAAAGTTCTTCCACATAAACTCTGCCTCTGGAATCACCGACGATTTCTAACAAGTAATACTTTTCATCATCCGGTTGCACCCTTACCGTGAATATACCTTTGCCGTCCCAGTTCTTGTACACTTCTCCTCTCATGCCTATATAAAACACAGTTTTCGTAACGGTTTCTCCCATTTCACTGAATAGGGAAACACCAGATTGGATATCTTCATACATCCTTTCATCATGTATAATCTTTCCGAGGAATCCTTCACCCTTTTCAATTTTTGTAACTATCTTATTTATCTTCGCCGATATTTCCTTTAAATCTTCAGTAAATTCTGCTATGTTGTTTCTGTTCTCTTTTAGAATTGCCTCAAGCTCTTGAGATATTTCCTTCATTTCTTCAAGGAGTTCCGGCAAGGATTCCCTGAGGGAAGCTGTTAATACATTTATGTTTTCCGCTGTTTCATTTATGTGTTTTTCATTAAGGACTATAAGTCTGTTTATGTTCTCCGTAAGTTTCTTTGTTGTCTCCAAGGTACTTTCAAGGTTTTCTATTATCCTGTTTATATTTTCTTTATTTTCTTTTATTATCTCCGCAAGGTCCTTTGTAAGTTCTGAAATATTCCTTGATGTTATAGTAAGCTCCCTTATTAGATAATCCATATCCGATATCTTTGCAACCCTCTTTATTTCCGCATTTTCTTCAAGGATGCCCGCATCGGGAGTTCCGGGATATATTGCAAGATATTTATCCCCCATAAAGCCGAGGGTTCCTATGGATGCGGTTGCATTTTTATATACGGGTATATCTTCCCTTATCTCAAAGAAGACGCGAACTTTACCTTCTTCTATCCTAAAACCCGTTACCTTACCAGTTTTTATACCCGCAACCCTTACCTCCGCTCCTACCGAAAGCCCCGCCACATCCGTAAAAAGAACGGAGTACTTCTTTGTTTTTGGCTTAAAAAAGGGTATTTCCCCGAATATTAGAATGGTAAGAGCAAAGGAAACAGCACCTATCAGAACAAATAAGCCCACCTTGGCTTCTGTGCTGAATCTCATTTAAAGCCCTTCAGGTAAAAAATAGAATAAGTATAATAAGCAC
>WFWF01000075.1 GCA_015491275.1 Aquificales bacterium
AATCTTCTTCCGCACCTATAGGTATCTGAATCGCAACAGGCTTTATTGAAAGTTTTTCGCCTATTTCATCAAAAACCCTATAGAAATCAGCCCCTAATCTATCAAGCTTGTTTATAAAAGCTATCCTTGGTACATTAAATCTGTCCGCCCATCTCCAGTTTGCTTCGGACTGAGGTTGAACACCTTCAACCGCGGAGAAGATAAACACTATACCATCAAGGACCTTCATAGATCTCACAACTTCAACAGAAAAATCCACATGACCTGGTGTATCAATAATATTTATCTGATACTTTTCTCCGAATCTTTCCCAATAGCAAGCAGTTGTAGCTGCGGTTATAGTTATCCCCCTCTCCTTTTCTTGCTCCATCCAATCCATAACTGCAGCACCTTCATGAACTTCCCCTATCTTGTAAGTTCTACCAGTGTAATATAGTATCCTTTCCGTGGTTGTAGTCTTTCCCGCATCAATGTGAGCGACAATCCCGATATTCCTAAGTTTCTCTATAGGCACTGTCCTCGGCATTTCTCTTCCTGTGCTCCGCCGGGCTATTTATACCCCGCCTTTAAAGGGATGTCCATGTACCCGGCAGGCGGCATTTGGACATCCCTCAATCTACTACCATCTGAAATGGGAAAACACCATATTAGCTTGAGCCATTTTGTGAGTATCCTCTTTCTTCTTGTATGCCCCACCCTTCTCATTAAGTACATCTATAAGCTCCGCCTTCAATCTTTCTATCATTGTATAACTCCCCCTGTGTCTGGGTCTTTCCCTCGCGGCTTCAACGAGCCACTTTATTGCAAGACTGACAGCTCTTCTTTCCGATACTTCCACGGGCACCTGATAAGTAGCTCCTCCCACCCTTCTCGGTCTGACCTCCCACTTGGGCTTCAATATTTCCACAACCCTATGAAGTAGCTCCACGGGTGTGAGACCGACCTCTTTTGAAGCCTCCTCAAGGGCGGTATATACTATCCATTCCGCAATTGACTTCTTTCCATCCTTCATAACTTTGTTTATCAGCTTATGAACAAGCACATCACCGTATTTGGAATCCGGCGGTATTTCCCTCGGCGATACAGGTCCTTTCCTCGGCATCCTTTTAACCTCCCTTCTGCTCCTTGGGTCTCTTCGCTCCGTACTTTGACCTTGACTGTCTCCTGTTTGTAACTCCCGCGGTATCCAAAACTCCCCTTATTATCTTGTATTTAACACCGGGAAGATCCTTAACCCTTCCTCCCCTTACAAGGACTATTGAGTGTTCCTGAAGATTATGTCCCTCCCCGGGTATGTATGCTATAACCTCCATACCGTTAGAAAGCCTTACCCTTGCAACCTTTCTTAAAGCGGAGTTAGGCTTCTTAGGTGTTACCGTATATACCCTTACACAAACACCCCGCTTCTGAGGGCATCCCTGCAGTGCGGGAGCCTTTGACTTTTTCTTCCTCTTCTCCCTGCCGTACTTTATCAATTGATTTATTGTCGGCATACTAACCTCCTAAAAATCAGAGTCCTTTATTATAAATCATTAACCTTCTTCTTTCAAGCCCTTAACAAGATCTGCCCTTTCGCTTTCAACAACCTCAACACGCGTGTGTTCCGCCACACCTGTACCCGCGGGTATGAGATTACCTATAATGACATTCTCCTTTATACCGTACAGCTCATCAACCTTGCCTTCACATGCCGCATCGTTAAGCACCTTCGCGGTTTCCTGGAAGGATGCGGCGGATATCCAGCTCCTCGTTGAAAGGGATGCCTTAGTTATACCGACCAAGACGGGTTCAACCTTAGGCAGTTTTCCTCCGAAGGCTTTTATCCTTTCAATTTCCTCCTCAAGCTCATCCTTGTCAACTTCTTCATTTACAAGGAATCTGCTGTCACCTGGATCAACAATCCTTCTCTTCTTAAGCATCTGTCTGATTATTATTTCAAAATGCTTATCATTTATATCAACACCCTGAAGCCTGTAAACCATCTGAACCTCTTTGAGAAGGAATTTTTGCAACTCGTCAATTCCCTTAACCTTCAGGATCTCTTCTGGTATGGGGGTTCCGTCCGTTAAAGGCTCTCCCGCCTCAACATAATCATTTTCTTTCACAAGTAAAAACTTACCCTTAGGTATAAAGTATTCCTTCTCAAGCCCCGTTTCCTTGTTATATATAACCACCTTAAAGCCCCTACCTTTTATCCTTACCTGCCCCTCTATATCCGCTTCAATCCTTTCAGTTATCTTCTGACCCTTCCTGACGATCTGACCATGTTTTACAAGAATCTTTTCATCGGAAGGAATGGAATACTTCTTAGTCTTTCCTTCAACAGGATTAAAGATGATAACCTCATCCGCATCCTCGTAGATCTTTACATACCCGTCTATCTCGGAAATTATAGCCACATTCTTGGGCTTTCTTGCCTCAAAGAGTTCCTCAACCCTCGGAAGACCGCCCACTATATCCCTTACCTTTGCCATTTCCTTAGGAATTCTTGCCAATATATCTCCGGGCTCCACCCTGAAGTCTTTAACCACATAATACTGGTGCTGTATATCCGCCTCTTCAGCTTCTATACAGGTGGGACATGAGTGCCACTCAAGTTTTATCTTATCTGTAGGTATATTGAGAATAGTATTTACCGGCAGGTCATAAGTTAATTCTTTTCCGTCATCGGTGTGTATAACTATCTTGGGTGTATGAAGCATTGCATCCTTGGGTCTCATAAATGAGACTATGGTAGCGGTCTTACCTGTAAGGGCATCCTTTTCTTCCCTTACGGTAACATCCAGAATGATATCCCTGAGCTCAACCCTTCCACCCTCTTCCGCAATTATGAAGGTGTTGAACGGATCCCACTGGGCAAGTGGTGTGTCGGGTTCTACCTTCTGCCCTTCCTTAACGAGTATTTTCGCACCGTAAGGGACAGCGTGTCTCTCAATGCTTCTCCCCTCTTCGTCAACAATACCTATGGCACCGTCCCTTGAAACATTAATAATATCTCCCTTCTTGGTTTTTATAAGCTTTATATTAAAGAACTTAACGGTCCCCGCCTCCTCGCTTCTCAACACATCCTGAACCTTTTCTGCAGTCGCCGCACCGCCTATATGGAATGTTCTCATTGTAAGCTGTGTTCCTGGTTCACCTATGGACTGAGCGGCTATTATACCTACCGCTTCACCTACGGAAACGAGCTTTCTCTGGGACAGGTCCCAACCGTAACACATTGCGCATATACCCCTACCCGCTTCACAGGTGAGGGGCGATCTTACTTTGACCTTTTCTATACCCGCATGTACGATTTTATCCGCAAGTTTTTCATCTATAATCTCATTTCTCTTTGCTATAATTTCACCGGTGTAAGGGTCTTTTAGATCCTCCGCAAGAACCCTTCCGAATATTCTGTCCTTGAGAGAGACTTTTTCCTCACCGCTTTCCACTATAGGTTCCATATCAATTCCTTTCATTGTTCCGCAATCATGCATTGCAATAACAATATCCTGTGCAACATCCACCAACCTTCTTGTCAGATACCCCGCAAAAGCTGTCTTAAGGGCTGTGTCCGCAAGACCCTTCCTTGCACCGTGGGTTGATATAAAGTATTCAAGAACGGACAAACCTTCCCTGAAGTTTGCTATAATCGGCGTTTCTATGAATTCACCCGAGTGCTTAGCCATAAGTCCCCTCATACCAGCAAGCTGTCTTATCTGATCCCTGTTACCCCTTGCACCTGAATTAGCCATCATGAATATGGGGTTAAAGATACCTGGGTAAGTTTTGCCGTTTTCAACCCTTTGGCTTTTCTCAATTTCGTCAAACATTGCCTTTGACACTTCATCCGTAGCTTCCGACCATATATCTATGATTTTGTTATACCTTTCCTTGTTTGTTATAACACCGTTAACATACTGGTTCCATATCTCGTCCGTTTCTTTTAGGGCATCCTCTATAAGCTTTTTCTTTGCGGAAGGAATTTGCATATCATCAATACCTATTGAAATTCCAGCGTAGGTTGCCATTCTAAATCCAAGTTCTTTAAGATCATCAAGGAATTCTACGGTTCTTTCATTTCCGAACTGTGTATATATCTCATAAATGATCTTGGAAAGATTCTTTTTATCAACAGGCTCATTAACATACCTGTAACCTTGGGGCATTATAGAGTTAAACAGAACCCTACCGGGTGTAGTCTCAACCCATTCATTCCTTATTTTTACCTTTATCTTTGCATGTAGATCAACCTTTTTGTTTTCAAGGGCAAGCATAACTTCTTCTGGAGATGAAAAGACCTTATCTTCTCCTTTTTTACCCCCTATCATCTGGGTAATGTAATAAACTCCGAGGATCATATCCTGAGAGGGCATGGTTATGGGTTTACCGTGAGCAGGGGAAAGAATGTTTTGGGTTGAAAGCATTAAAACATAAGATTCTATCTGTGCTTCTATACCGAGGGGAACATGAACCGCCATTTGATCACCGTCAAAGTCCGCATTGTAAGGGGGACACACAAGGGGGTGAAGCCTTATTGCTTTACCTTCCACCAGAACGGGTTCAAAAGCCTGAATAGACATTCTGTGAAGGGTAGGAGCCCTGTTAAGGAGAACGGGATGCTGTTTCACCACCTCCTCAAGGCACTCCCACACCTCGGGTGTTTTCTGTTCCACAAGTTTCTTAGCATTCTTTATGGATGTTGCATATCCTTTTTCCTCAAGTCTTCTGTAAACAAAAGGCTTAAACAATTCAAGTGCCATTATCTTCGGAAGACCGCACTGGTGCATCTTAAGTTGAGGATCAACAACTATAACGGATCTTCCCGAATAATCAACCCTCTTTCCGAGAAGGTTCTGCCTGAATCTACCCTGCTTACCTTTAAGATAATCTGCAAGGGACTTAAGGGGTCTTCCGTTTTGAGTAACAACTTTGCCCCTTTTACCGTTGTCTATCAGGGCATCTACAGCCTCCTGGAGCATCCTCTTTTCATTCCTTATTATTATCTCGGGTGCATCAAGTTCTATAAGTCTTTTAAGCCTGTTGTTCCTGTTAATCAATCTTCTGTAAAGGTCATTCTGATCCGATGTTGCAAATCTGCCTCCGTCAAGGGCAACGAGGGGTCTGAGTTCGGGCGGCAAAACGGGAATAACTTCAAGGATCATCCACTCTGGCCTGTTACCGCTCTTTATGAAACCCTCCACGAGTTTGAGAGTCTTAAGAGTTTTATTCAGCTTTTGCTCATAAACCTCTTTAACAACAGTTGCCCTTATGTCCTCTTTTATCTTCTCAAATATGGGTATGTCACTCTTCTTTTTCCTTACATTGGAGTAATAGGTTACTATAGCCTCCTTACCTGTCATATAATTTTCATCCTTTTCTTCAGAGGTTATCTCTCCTGTTTCCACATTAAGATAGAGTTCCCCTCTTATAAGTCCGTGAATAGCCTCCTCAAGGGATTTGTTCTCGGGTAGAACGAAACTTACACCGTAGTTTCTGAAATCGTTGGCTATAGTTTTTATGATTTTTTCGTACAGTTTCTTGTATTTTTCTTCTACTTCCAGACTGAGATCCTCAAAGGAAAGGCTGTAGGGCTTTATAAGATTCCTTAATTTCTCAGCATATTTTTCAAGGTCAAGTTCTGACAATACCTTCCTTATGATCTCTGCTCCTATACCCGCTTCATATTTATGTTCAACACTGAAGGCATATTGGCTTTCATAAGTCTCCTCATCAACAACATGCAATCTTACAAAGGTGGTGGTGGTGCCGTCGTTAAGGGGTATGGTGTCTTCCGCTTCTTCAAACTCCTGCTCCTCACCCTCACCCGGATATTCAATAACGAGGTATGACTCAAAGTATATAACCCTTTCCGCATCCCTTGAAGACAATCCGAGTAGGGTACCTATCTTTGAGGGCGTACTCTTTGTAAACCATATATGGGCGACGGGTGCGGCAAGCTCTATATGGCCCATGCGCTCCCTTCTAACATAAGAGGTTGTAACTTCAACACCGCACCTGTCACAAATAGTTCCTATGTAACGCTTACCTCTGTATTTACCGCACAGACACTCATAATCCTTTATAGGTCCGAATATTCTTGCACAGAACAGACCATCCTTCTCAGGTTTCAGAGTTCTATAATTAAGGGTCTCCGGTCTTTTTACCTCTCCGTGAGACCATGATCTTATCTCATCCGGTGAAGCAAGCATCAGCTTAACTTTTCCGAAGGGTAAAAGACCCTTTCTCATTTTTTATCCTCCTCCTTAATTTCAACCTGATCACAAGGCACAGATTTACCATTCTCACATCTCACATCAAGGGCGAGAGCCTTAAGCTCTCTAACGAGAACCTTAAACGATTCCGGGATTCCCGGTGTGTAAACATACTTGCCCTTGACTATAGCCTCGTAAACCTTGCTTCTTCCCTCAATATCGTCGGATTTAACAGTAAGCATCTCCTGAAGCGTATATGCCGCTCCGTGAGCTTCCAGAGCCCACACCTCCATTTCACCGAGTCTCTGACCGCCGAACTGTGCCCTACCCCCCAGAGGTTGCTGTGTTACAAGGGAGTAAGGACCTGTAGATCTTGCATGAACTTTATCATCAACCATGTGTATCAGTTTAAGCATATGCATATATCCGACAGTTACCTCAAAGTCAAAGGGTTCCCCGGTTCTTCCGTCATAGAGGGTCATTTTACCGTTTTCGGGAAGACCGGCCATCCTGAGGAGTTCCTTTATTGCCTCTTCACTTGCACCTTCAAAAACGGGTGTTGCCATGGGTATTCCCATTTCCGCAAAGTCCTTCATTACATTGAAAAATTCTTCGTCACCGAGGGAATTAAGATATTCCTCTATGGCTTTGACATTTTCACCGTTCTCATCTCCCACCGCGTATATTTTCTTCACGAACTCTGTAAGCTTTTTCCTGTTAGCCTTCTGATCAAGAAGCTCACCTATCTTTTTACCGAGTCCCTTAGCAGCCCATCCTAAATGGGTTTCAAGTATCTGACCCACATTCATCCTTGAAGGAACACCGAGAGGGTTAAGTACTATGTCAACCGGTGTTCCGTCGGGAAGGAAAGGCATATCCTCAACAGGAAGGACCACCGATATAACACCTTTATTACCGTGCCTTCCCGCCATCTTATCACCGACTTTTATCTTCCTCTTCTGGGCAATATACACCTTAACAAGGGTTATAACACCAGGCGGGAAATCACCCCTCTTATATATGCCTTTTCTTTTCTCATCATAAATCTTGCCGAGTACATCAATTTGAGTCTTTGCACGCTGAGAGATCTCCTTTATCTTATTGCACAACTCTTTATCCTCAAAGAAATTCTCCGGTTTAGCGGTAAGGAAGTTTATAATCTGATCAAACAGCTCCTCCGTTATCTCTGTACCCGTTTTTATATTTTTCCTACCCACCTTTACATTCTTTTCTATCTTTTTGCCGAGCACCAATCCCTTTATTACTCCGTTCCTTCCCTCAACTATAAGTTGTTTCCTTCTTTCATGCTCCCTTTCAAGCTTCTCAATCTCTTCCCTTTCCACAAATTCTGCAAGATAGTTTTTCCTTTCCCCCGATTTCCTCGTAAATATTTGAACATCTATGACTATACCCTCAACGCCGGGAGGACATCTGAGGGAAGAATCCTTTACATCCTTTGATTTTTCTCCGAATATTGCCTGAAGCAGTTTTTCTTCGGGAGTAAGCTGTGCCTCACCTCTCGGTGTTACCTTACCCACAAGTATATCACCAGGCTTTACATAAGTACCTATTTTTACAATACCGAATTCATCAAGATGGGCAAGAGCCCTCTCAGGTACGCCCGGTATAGAGTTGGTTATTTCTTCATCACCGAGCTTTGTTTCGCGCGCTTCAACCTCAAGCTCCTCTATGTGGATTGAAGTATAAACATCATCCCTTACGAGTCTTTCAGAAATTACAATGGCATCCTCAAAGTTGTATCCGCGCCACGGCATAAAGGCTACTAAAACATCTTTACCGAGAGCAAGCTCACCCCTGAAGGTTGATTGACCGTCAGCAATAACATCACCCTTTGAAACCTTTTGCCCTTTGTTAACGAGAGGTCTCTGGTTTATACATGTGTTCTGGTTAGTTCTCTGGAACTTTTTAAGCTCATATACATCTATACCTATATCAAGGGGATTGTTGACATCTATTTCCTCCGGATTAACCCTTATTACTATCCTTGAACCGTCAACCTCTTCAACCATACCTCCTCTTTTGGCAACCACCACCGCATGGCTGTCTCTTGCAACTTTCTTTTCCATACCCGTTCCCACAAGCGGAGCTTGGGTAAACATAAGAGGAACCGCCTGTCTCTGCATATTTGATCCCATCAAAGCCCTGTTTGCATCATCGTGCTCAAGGAAAGGTATAAGAGAAGAAGATACGGAGATAACCTGTCTCGGAGACACATCTATATAATCAACTTGTTCGGGTTTAACTATCTGAATATCGTTTTTGTATCTTGCCATCACCCTGCTTGAGAGTATTTTTCCGTCCGTATCGGTCGGGGAACTTTGGGCTATAACATAATTCTCCTCTTCATAGGCGGCGAGATATTCAACCTTATCCGTTACCCTTCCGTTTTCCACCTTCCTGTACGGAGTTATGAGGAAACCCAGCTCATTTGTTCTTGCATAAACGGTCATTGAGGTAACAAGACCTATATTCTGACCCTCCGGTGTTTCAATGGGACATATCCTTCCGTAATGGGATGGATGCACATCCCTTATTTCAAATTTTGCACTCTCCCTTGTTAAACCGCCCGGACCGAGGGCTGAAAGCCTTCTTTTATGAGTTATTGAAGACAAAGGATTAGTACTGTCAAGATATTGAGACAGCTGTCCCCCCTTAAGGAATTCAAAGATGGCGTTGGTAAGATATTTGGGATTGAGAACATCCTGAGGCTTTAAGGAAGGATCTTCTATATTGGCAACCGCAATTCTGTCCCTGAACACCTTTTCCATTCTCGCAAGACCTATCCTTGCCTGATTTTCAAGAAGTTCACCTACAGGTCTTACTCGCCTGTTGCCAAGGTGAGCTATATTGTCACTTTTTTCCTTACCGAACCTTAAATCTATCAAATATCTAAGAATATTTACCAGATCAATTTTGAGTATAAATCTTGCTTCATCCTCCGTATAGCTTTCAACCGGAACCTCTTTATGTTTTTTGAACAGTTTTTTCAAAATATCAGCGGTAACTCTGTCTCCCTTTTTGTATCCTCCCATATCCTCCGCAAGGGCTAAAGGGGGCCAGTTTTCAAGATTTTCAACATCGGAAGGTTTCAGTGTTTTGGGAATATTATGAACCTTAGCATTTATCTTTATCCTTCCCACCTTTGACAAATCATACCTCGTTATGTTTTCAAAGAATACCTTAAAGTAGGATCTTGCCCTTTCAACAAGATGCTCAATTTCCATTGCCATTGTTTCTATAAGCCTTAACCTTTTGTAAACCTCAACGAGCCCCACATCCCTTAAAGTGAATTTGGAAGGTATTTTTATAAGGCTTTTTTTGTACGGCTCCCTCGGGGTTGTTTCGTTTATAAGAGTATCAAGTACTATCTTACTGTACTTACTTTTAACGACAGACTCCTTAGGAACAACCGTTATCCTTTCTATATTTATCCTTTCATCTTTTATAAGTCTTTCAAGGGATTCGGTATCTTCTATATATCTTTCTTCTATAAACTCTCCCTCCTGATCTTTGCCTTCTATGATGGCTTTATACCTTAAAACAGCAAATATGTGATAAGCCTCAAGATCTTCAATTGTAAATTCCTCTGAAGTAGTTTCATCAACTATAATGCCATTTTCTACCTTTAACCTCCTTACACCATCATAGAAGGGACTCAATATATCATAAGCGTCCTCAAGTCCGAAAGCCCTCAAAAGCAGTGTCCCCGAAAGCTTTTTCCTATCAACCCGGGCTGAAAATATATCGGTTGCTCCCGAGAGTTCAAGCTCTATCCTTGAACCCTTGTCAGGTATTATACTTGCCCTGTACATTATTCTAACAATAGTGCTATCTTTCTGTCTCTCTTCCTTCTCCTCAAAAAATACGCCAGAAGACCTTATAAGCTGATTAACTATTACCCTCTCACTCCCGTTTATAATGAAAGATCCGGTCTCAGTCATCATAGGAATTTCGCCGAAATATACCTTCTTAGGTTCGGTTACCCTCTCCCCTTTCTTGGTTTTAACCCTCAATCTGAACATAACCCTTAAAGGAGCGGAATAAGTTAATCCTTTTGCTTTACATTCTTCCGGTGTATATTTCTCCTTATATATCAATGTACCCCCGCACTTAGGACATTTGACACCGTAACCGCCCAAAAATGAAGCATCCGGTTTATATTCACACTTGTTACACTCCCAATCCCCTATTTCATATCCCAAATATTCAACAGCTATGTTCTCATTGGGATCCTTAAAGGGCAAAGAGGTTCTGAATACATACTCAAGCCCTTTATTTTCTCGCTTGTCAGGTGCCTTGTAAAACTGTATAAAGTTTTCAAAAGAATCCTTGGGTATAGACAGCAGATAAGGAGGCTCTACAAATTCTTCCCTCGTACCGAAATATTTTCTGGGCAATGCTACATTCCTCATGGCCTCACCATCCTTTTAAA
>WFWF01000076.1 GCA_015491275.1 Aquificales bacterium
GTCTATACGTTTATTTATTAAGAACATAAATATACCCATAAATCCTGCCACGCCGAAGATTATAGTGATTGCCTGACCCCAATCCATACTTTTAATATAAGCATGTTTGGCGGAGGGGGAGGGATTCGAACCCCCGGTGGGCCGTTAAGACCCACAGGTGATTTCAAATCACCCGCCTTCGGCCGCTCGGCCACCCCTCCTGTAGAAGATAAATTATATCTCATACAGTCTGTCAAGCAAATCTCGGGCGAGTGAATCGTTAATATCTCTAAGTTTCAGATATACTTCCCTCGCCTTTTCAATTTTACCGAGTCTTAGATATACTGTACCAAGTTTGTACAATAAATCCTCATTTTGGGGGTCTTCCGCTACTTTTTTTTCAAGGTCTTTCGCCATTCCCTCCAAAAGCCCTTCTATATTTTCGGTGAAAACTCCCTTCTTGTAATCCATGTCAGAAAGGCTTATCGGGCACCTTTTCCCAGTCTTCCAGAAACTTCTTTATACCTACATCCGTAAGGGGGTGTTTGAATAAGGATTGCATAACCTTAAAGGGTACTGTGCATATATCAGCTCCTATAAGTGCCGCTTCAACTACATGCATGGGATTTCTTATACTTGCTACTATGATTTCTGTGGATATTTCATAGTTCATGAATATACCCTTTATTTCCCTTATTAACTTCATACCTTCACCGGAAACATCGTCTAATCTTCCTACGAAGGGAGATACATAAGAAGCTCCCGCTTTGGCTGCTAACAAGGCTTGAGTGGGGGAGAATACGAGGGTTACATTTGTCGGTATTCCTTCAGATTCAAGAACCTGAACCGCCTTTAAGCCTTCAGGTGTCATAGGGATCTTAACAACCACATTGTCTCCGAGTTCTGCCAATTTTCTTCCCTCTTCTATCATGCCTTTGGCATCCAATGAAACCGTTTCAAGACTTACAGGGCCGTCAACAATTTCCAATATTTCTTTTACAACTTCTTTGAATGGTCTGCCGGTTTTTGCCACTAAGGTAGGGTTGGTGGTAACACCGTCAAGTAAGCCCCAGCTTGCAGCTTCTTTTATCTCCTCTACCATCGCGGTATCAAGAAAGAACTTCATATTTCAACCTCCTTTTTAATTTTGTTTTCTCCTACAACTCCTATAAAAACCTTTTTTACCTTTCCTTCTTTTATAACAACGGTTGTAGGTGTTGCCATTATATTCATATTTTTAACTATGTTTTCATTTTTCTCATCAAATACATTAATTTTGAGTACATCAGTAATGGGGGTCAGATTGTTTATTGTTTTCTCCATCATTCTACAGGCTCCACAATTAGGTGAATAAAAATAAAGAATACCGTTTTCAATTATATCAACCGTTTTACCTTCAAGTTTTTTACCTTTGTAAATAGCATAGAATTTAAAGAAGAGCACAAATCCTACAAACAGCAAACCGAAGATTACTATTAATTTAAGAATTTCTTCCATTTACTTAATCCTCCAGACCGACGGACCTTTTTAAATCGGTAAGTTCCTTCTCGGTTAAATCTCTATACTTTCCCCTTTTCAAATTTCTAAGCTTTATAGGACCTATAGCTATTCTCTTCAACTTTAAAACTGAATTACCGAATTTCGCCATGTATCTTTTAACAAGATGTTTCCTTCCCTCATGGAACACTATCCTTATTATTGTATTACCTTTCCTGTACTTCAGCACATCTACATCGTCGGGTTTTGCAAAGCCATCTTCAAGTTTTGCACCTTCCTTGATTTTTTTTAATTTATTTTTATCTATTATTCCCTTAACCTCCGCTATATACACCTTGGGCAGTTTGTATCTCGGATGCAATATCCTGTTGGCAAGCTCTCCGTCGTTGGTGAGTATTAACAAACCTTCTGTGTTATAGTCAAGTCTTCCTACCGGATATACCCTTTCTTTAATATCTTCTATAAGCTCCTTTATGGTTTTTCTTCCCTTTTTATCTTCACCGAGGGTGGTAAGATAAAGGGGGGGTTTATTCAGAACTATATACCTTTTTTTCTCTGGTTTTATCTCTCTTCCATCAATTTTTACTGTGTCTTTTTCAGGATCAACCTTATATGCGGGATCCCTTATGATTATATCGTTTACGCTAACCTTGCTGTTTTTTATTAGTTCTTCCGCCTTTCTTCTTGAGGCTATACCACACATGGAGAGAAATCTGTTAAGTCTTGTTTTCATTGGATGAGTTTGAGGAATTCTTCCCTCGTTTTTATATCTTTCATAAATATCCCTCTCAAGGCGGATGTTACAGTCATGTGCCCCGGTGACATAACACCTCTCATAGACATGCAAAGATGTTCCGCCGCTAAAACAACCCCTACACCTTTGGGATTCAGCTCCTTCTGTATAAAATCCGCTATCTCCTCCGTTAATCTTTCCTGAACTTGAGGTCTCAGGGCAAAAGCCCTGACTGTCCTTACAAGCTTTGAAAGTCCGCATATTACACCGTTGGGTATGTAAGCTATATGAACCTTTCCGAAGAAGGGAAGGAGGTGATGCTCACACAGGGAATAAAAGGTTATATCCTTTACAAGGACCATTTCATTGTATTCTCCGAACTCCTCAAACAGCTTCATATTAAAGTTTCTCAACGATTCAAACTCTTCCCACATCTTTGCAACTCTTTCAGGGGTTTCTCTGAGACCTTCCCTGTCAGGATCTTCTCCTATACCTTCAAGAAACAGTCTTATACTTTCCTTTATTTTTTCCTTGTCAATCATCTCTCAACTCCTTTACCTTTCTAATAAATTCGCTTACCAGCTTTTTATCCTTCACACACGGCTTCATTTCAACTCCAGAAGATACATCTACACCGAACGGTTTCACTTTTTCAATAGCATGGATCACATTATCGGGATTAAGTCCTCCAGAGAGAAACAATCTGAAGCCTTCTTCCCTTATTTGATATGCAATGTTCCAATCAAAGGTCCGTCCGGTACCGCCGTAGCTGTCCTTTCTGTAAGTGTCAAGTAAAATTGCATGGACTTTTTCCCATACTTTTTCTATCTTAGGGGTTTCTTCTTTGATTCTGAAAGCTTTGATAATCCTTTCTATACCAATTTGTTTGGCAAATTCATAGTCTTCATTGCCGTGTAATTGTATAAAATCAAAGCCTTTTCTGATCATGTCCAAGGCTAAATCTATATCGGGATTAACCATAACAGCTACCTTTTTTACGCTTCTTATATCTTTTATTAGATTTACAGCCTTTTCTGGATCAACATACCTTGGGCTTTTTTCATACAAAATTATACCTATATAATCAGCTCCTTCCGATATTGCGTGGTCTATATCTTCCCTTCTGCATAAACCGCAAATCTTTATCTTCATCTATACATCTTTCTTATAAGGTATGCAAATGGTAACAGGAATAATAATATGTATCTGATATGAAAACTTGAGCAGGAAGGAGCGTTTGTAAATACAGGTTTTTTGAAGGAAGTCTTTTTACCCTGAGGAACGGAAGCTGGAGGGGGTACGGTAGCTGTTGCTCTAAGGTTAATGGTTAGTGACGGTGAGGAAGGATCATTGGATTCAATTATTAACTGTGCTGTCTTTGTTCCGGTAGCTTTAGGATTTACCAATACCTTTATATAGCATGTGTCTTGATATGGGACTGGATCAAAACACTGGGATTCAAATTCAAAGAGATCCTTGTCCACACCGCTTATATATATGTTTGTTATTTCAAGGCTTTGCAATCCTCTGTTTTTAATTATCAAGTATCTTGACGAATATATATTTAAATAAACACTACCAAAGTCTATTAATTGATCAGAAGGAACTATGTGAGGTCCACATGCATCTATCTCTTTTATTTCAACTATATCTTTTTTACTTATTGTGGAGGTTTCATCGGAAACGGCAGGATTGTTGTTTGAGCCTTGGTCAATATACATGGGAAAGTTTTGTTCATCTATGGGAGGATTATCAATTTTTACTATGGTAGCTTGTATGTTTTCAACTGCATTTTGACATTTCGGGTTTACCACTGTTCCGTCCGCATTAAGTTTTATGAATGTACCATCATAGAAGCCGTTTCCGAATGCTTGTGTATATCCGGTAAGATAAATATTTGTAGTATCTTGCAGGAAGGAGTGAACTGCACCATTCAGCTTATATATCTTGCCTTGAAAGAGATTTGTATCCACATTCAGGTTTTGATCTTCAACCCCAAATATAAAAGGATCTTCTGTACGCGCAAAGAGTAGAAATCCGCCGGATATTTTTGAGATTCCCTCTATGTCTTCCCTTATTGCTCCGTTACATTGGGAATTGATACCTATACAATATATTGCCTTTGATTGTACAACGCCGTTTGAATCAAGTTTAAGGATGAATATATCTGTGGCGGATGTATCACTGTAAGTTGTAGTTCCAACCACAATATAAC
>WFWF01000077.1 GCA_015491275.1 Aquificales bacterium
CTCTCCCTCTTCAAATAATTTGTTTATTTTACCCACATTAACCACCTGATATTCTATCTTCCTTATACTCCTGAATCCCCTCTTGGGAACACGCATATAAAGGGGCGTCTGTCCGCCTTCAAAACCTGGAGGCAACTTCCTGTCTCCTGATCTGCTCTTCTGCCCCTTATGTCCCCTACCGCAAGTTTTCCCGTGTCCTGAACCTATACCCCTACCCACCCTTTTCCTCTCCTTGGTTGCACCTGGATTGGGAGCAAGCTCATGAAGTTTCATCTTCCACTTCCTCCACCTTTATTAGATAATGAGCTTTCCTTATATTACCCCTTACCATGGGATTATCCTCAAGTATTCTGCTCTGACCTATCTTCTTAAGTCCGAGGCTATAAACAGCCTCCTTGTGTTTCTTTCTCTTTCCCGCAAGTCCTCTTACAAGAGTAACCTTTAACTTCTTAGCCATGATTACAACCTCACATTGGCATATATGTTATATCTTTTCCTGAGCTCTTCCACATCAATTCCCCTCATCCTTGCAACCTCTTCAAGGGTTCTGAGTTGCAACAAGCCGTCAAAGACAGCTCTAACCACATTGTGGGGATTTGTACTGCCCACTATCTTCGTAAGGATATCTGTATAACCAGCCAGTTCAAAGATGGGCTTTGCAGCACCTCCAGCAGTAACACCGGTACCCCTTCTCGCGGGGAGCATTATAACCTTTGTGGGTCCGAAATGACCTATAACATCATGGGGTATGGTGCCTTCCACAATGGGAACTCTTATAAGTTTCTTTTTTGCATCCTCTATAGCCTTTGCTATCGCAAGGGGGACCTCCTTGGCTTTACCCAAACCGAAACCCACGAATCCCCTTCTGTCCCCGACTACTACCAAAGCGCTGAAAGAGAACCTTCTCCCACCCTTAGTAACCCTTGCGGTCCTTTTGGCAAATATAAGCCTCTCTTCAAGTTGAAGCTCCTCAACATTCACGGGGAATTCCCTTCTTCTCCTCTCTATAAGTTTTCCTATATCCTTTCCGCCCATCTATATTCCTCCGTTCCGTTAAAATTCAAGCCCGCACTCCCTGCATTTATCAGCAAATGCCTTTATCTTACCGTGATAAAGAAAACCAGCCCTGTCAAATACCACCTTTTTAATGCCTTTCTCCAAAGCCCTCTTTGCTATAAGCTCCGCAACCTTCTGTGCAGCCTCTATTGATTTACCGCCCCTTTTTCCCGTCATCTCCCTGTATTCGGGATCAAGGGTTGAAGCACTTACAAGGGTATGCCCTTTTGTATCGTCTATTATCTGGGCATAGAAGTGATGGAGACTTCTGTACACACACAACCTTGGTCTTTCCGGAGTCCCAAATATCTTCTTCCTGATCCTTTTATGTCTTCTTATCCTTCTTTCATGTCTCGTCAACTTAGCCATCCTTTACCTCCACTACTTCTTACCCGCAGCCTTTCCCGCTTTAAGTTTGAGCTGTTCTCCCTCATACCTTATTCCCGTTCCCTTGTAAGGATTGGGTTTTCTGAACTTTCTTATCTCTGCAGCAACCTGCCCCACCCTCTGCTTATCTATACCAGAAACATATATTTTATTCTCCTTAACCTCAATCTTCACATCATCGGGAATAGGATAGATAATAGGATGGGAGTAACCGAGATTAAGCTCAAGATTTTTTCCCTTTACAGAAGCCCTGTATCCCAATCCCACAAGTTCAAGCACAACCGTGTAGCCTTCGGTTACTCCTTTAATCATATTTCTTATAAGGGCAGCCATGGTTCCGTGTATTGCTCTGTGAAAGGAATTATCTGAAGGTCTTTCAAGTTTTAGTTGATTTTCTTCCATTTTCACCTTTATATCCGGATGAACATCCAAACTGAGTTCCCCCTTAGGACCCTTCACGGTAACCCTGTTGCCCTCAATATTAACACTAACTTTTTCGGGTATGGGTATTGGTCTTTTCCCTATCCTTGACATATCAAACTCCTCCTACCACACAAAGGCAATAATTTCTCCGCCCTTTTTCATCTTTCTTGCCTCATAATCTGTAACTATACCCGCATCGGTGGATACTATGGCTATACCCAGACCCCTTTTAACATAGGGTATCCTTTTATAGGGTCTGTATATTCTTCTACCCGGTTTAGAAACCCTAACTATATTTGTTATGGGATTTGTCTCCTTTTTACTGTCAAGATATTTAAAGTATATTCTCAACTTATACTGGGTGCCCTTCCTCGTTTCTTCATTATCTATTCTTTCCCAATCCCTTATGTAACCTTCCCTTTTAAGTAAGTCAAGTATGACCTCCTTCTGCTTTGAGGAAGGCACATCCACATAGTCTTTCTTTCTCATGATAGCGTTTTTCATGGCGGAGAACATATCCGCAATAGGATCCATCTCAAACCTCCATTACCAGCTTGACTTTTTAACTCCCGCAAGTTCTCCTCTTAGGGCATGCTCCCTGAAACAAAGCCTGCACATATTAAAGTATCTTATAAAGCCCCTCGGTCTTCCGCAAATGGGACACCTGTTCTTCTGCCTTACCTTATACTTAGGGAAGTGTAGCACATCCTTAGCATATTTACATTTCCTCGCCATGGCAACCTCCGTTAATAAGCCCTAATAGGTAAGCCCAAGAGGGACAACAACCACAAAGCTTCCTCATCCGTCTCAGCTGTTGTATGTATTGAAATGTCCATACCCCTTATAGCATCAACCTTATCATAGTCTATCTCTGGAAAAATGATCTGTTCGGAAATACCGAAGGAGTAGTTACCCCTGCCGTCAAAGGATCTGGGATTTAATCCCTTAAAGTCCTTAACCCTCGGAAGGGCAACGGATATAAGCTTATCCAAAAATTCCCACATTCTTTCTTTTCTCAGCGTTACCTTTAATCCTACGGGCATACCTTTTCTGAGCTTAAAACCCGCCTCCGACCTCTTAGCCCTTCTTATCACGGGCGCCTGACCCGTTATAAGCATAAGATCCTCTTTAGCCCTATCAAGGTGCTTTATATCCTGAACCGCCTCACCCACACCCATGTTTACAACAATCTTGACAAGCCTCGGAACCTCCATCGGATTTACATAACCGAATCTTCTTATAAGCTTAGGAACAACCTCTTCCTTATACTTTGTATAAAGCCTCGGAACATACTTAGTTACAGTAGTCATGCCCTAACTCCTTTTTTTCTTTTCTCAGAAACAAGATCTATATTTTCACCACATTTTTTACAATATCTGTATTTCCTTACTACATCTTTTTCTTCTACAATTTTAAACCCCACCTTTGTCGGCTTATCACACTTGGGACATACAAGCATAACATTGCTTATGTGTATAGGTGCCTCCATTTCAACAATACCGCCTTCCCTTACTCCTTCAATGGGTCTTAAGTGCTTCTTAACTATATTTACATCCTTAACAATTACCCTTTTCTTTTCCCTTAAAACCCTTAAAACCTCTCCCCTTTTACCCTTGATTGCCTCTTTACCTCTTACAACTATAACCGTATCACCCTTCTTTATCTTAGCAGCCATCAAACTACCTCCGGTGCCAGCGAGGCTATCTTGGTAAACCCTTTAATCCTTACCTCTCTTGCTATAGGTCCTAGAACCCTCGTGCCGAGTGGCTCTCCGTACTGGTTTAGAAGTACCGCAGCATTGTCATCAAACTTTATATAACTGCCGTCTGGTCTCCTTACCTCCTTCCTTGTTCTTACAACAACCGCCCTGTATATCTTACCCTTTTTTGCCGCCCCGTTGGGAAGGGCATCTTTAACGGTAACCGTTACAACATCTCCCAAAGAGGCAGTACTTTTCCCAGTTTTCGGTATTCCTATCACCTGCACCTTTTTAGCACCTGAATTATCCGTAACATTCAAATATGTCTGCCTGTAAATCATTTCTCTGCTCCCGCTAATTTATAGCGTCAACGAAAGTAGAGGGATATTATATCAAAATTCACCAATATTTTTCAAACTTCCTTATCAAGGATATGTTGTGTTAGCCTTATTATACCGTGAAAAGGGAAGACATTGATAAGGTAATAAGCATACTTGAAGAGGAGTATAAAAGGAACAATGCTCCCGTCGTTACCCTTATAGCGGAAAGGACAAAGGAACCTTTCAAAGTACTTGTAAGTGCTTTGATTTCAACAAGAACAAGGGACGAAACAACAATAGAGGTGGTTAAAAAGCTTTTTAAAAGGATAAAAACACCCAAAGATCTTGTTTATATTCCCTTAAAGGATCTGGAAGAGCTTTTGTATCCTGTAGGCTTTTATAGAAACAAGGCAAGGTACCTCAAGGAGCTCGGAAAGGAGCTTGAGGAAAAGTACGGCGGGAAGGTACCAGACAATATAGATGACCTTTTGAAGTTAAAAGGCGTGGGAAGAAAGGTTGCAACCCTCGTTTTATCGGACGGTTACGGCAAAGATTATATATGTGTTGACACTCATGTTCATAGGATTGTAAACAGATGGTGCCTTATAAAAACAAAAACACCCGAAGAGACGGAAAAGACTCTTATGAAGGTCCTGCCCAAAAAATATTGGAAAAAGATAAACCGCCTGCTCGTCTCCTTCGGGCAGAGGATATGCACCCCCCTCAGACCCCGATGCGAAGAGTGTCCAATAGAAGGTTACTGCGGTAAGTGTTTTTAGCTTTTACCCATTTCAAAGTCTTCGGGTTTAATACTTTCAAGCCACTCTCTCAACTTTTCTTTCTCTATGTCTTCTTCTGGTGCGGGTACCTTTGATTTTTCCAGTGTCTCCTCTGAGACAAATATGGGTGCATCAAATCTCAAGGCTATGTTGATGGCATCACTCGGTCTTGCATCAATAACATGAAGCTTATCACCGTGCCTTATATGAATTTCCGCATAGTATGTACTTTCCTTAAGATCGTTGATAACTACCTTCTCTACCTCCCCACCCATCTCTTTAATTATGCTTGTTAAAAGCTCATAGGTAAGGGGTCTCGGGGGTGTTACCTCTTGAAGTTTAAGTGCTATACCGTTCGCCTCAAAGGCACCTATCCATATGGGGAGTATAAGCTCCTCGTTATCCCTCGCTTTGAGTATTACTATGGGCATTTGAGATACGGGATCTAAAGTTATTCCGTGAACCACCATTTCAATCATGCCATCACCTCCACAACTTCACCGCTCATATTGTAAGGTGAAGATTTTTCTATCCTTACCTTCACTATTTTACCCAGCAATTCCTTTCCTCCTTCAACACTAACCCATTTATTGGTAGTAGATCTACCTATTAATTTATTTCCATTTTCCGTATCCTCAAGGAGTACTTCCTGTACCGTGCCTTCATACCTTTTACAAATCTCTCCCATTATCCTCTTTTGTAAATTCAATAACCTTTCCATCCTATCCCTTTTAACCTCGTCGGAAACCTGACCATCCATATCGTACGCTGGTGTACCCGGTCTCGGAGAAAACTTAAATGAGAATATCTGTTCAAATTTAACCCTTTCAACTACATCAAGTGTATGAAGGAAGTCATCTTCTGTCTCCATTGGGAATCCGACAATTATATCTGTGGAAAGGGCTATATCTTTAATTCTATCTTTTATCTTTTCTATCTTTTCAATATACTCCTCCTTAGTATAGCCCCTGTCCATCAGCTTAAGTATCCTGTCGGAACCTGCCTGAAAGGGAAGGTGAAGGGCATTACAAATCTGAGGTATTTCAGCCATTGTTTCAATGATATCATCGGTAAAATCGGAAGGATGACCGGTGGTGAATCTTATCCTCTTAACCCCGTCTATCTTTGAAACCTCATAAAGCAGATCGGAAAACCTTATAGGGTTTTCAAAGTCCTTACCCCAAGCGGTAACATTCTGCCCCAACAGATGTATCTCTTTTACACCGTCATCAACAAGTCTCTTAACTTCATCAAGAATACTTCCAATACTCCTTGATCTTTCCCTTCCCCTGGTCTTAGGAACAACACAGTAGGTACAGTTTTTGTCACAGCCCTTCATAACGGTAACATAGGCGGAGTACTTATTTTCCCTTACCGTATCATATTCCCAGAGTTTATCCTCATCTTCGGGCGGTTCATCAAGCAGAGCAATGGCTTTATACCCTGCCTGAGCCTGATTTATAAGTTCGGGAAGATGATGCATATTAAAGCTTGAAAACATCAAATCAATAACCGGTGCCTTCTGCACAAGCTCCCACCCCGCCCTTTGGGCAAGACATCCCACCACACCTATTATTGCGTTGGGATTTTTCTCCTTTATTTTCTTATATTCACCGAGATGAGATAACACCTTGTGATCCGGTTTTTCTCTAACTGTACATGTATTTAGAAGGATAAGATCCGCCTCCATCCAATTATCCGTAGGTTCATACCCCATACTCTTCAATATTCCCCTTATCCTCTCCGAATCATTAAAGTTCATCTGACAACCGAAAGTCTTTATAAAGTATTTTTTACCCATCTCTAAATATAAATTATATTCCA
>WFWF01000078.1 GCA_015491275.1 Aquificales bacterium
ACATACATTAAATTAATTTCCTTCCTTATAATGGAGATACTACTTGCATTTATTACACTTTATGTTATAAAAGATATATTAAAAGGCAAATTGCAATGGACCTCCGAAAAAAATTCACAGGAGCGATTATAGGTTCATCCCTCGGGGACGCCATAGGTAAGTGTGTTGAGGATATTACTAAGTATGATGTATATGAATTTTATGGTGGTCCACTAAGAGGTTTTGCGGAGCCTCACCCCTTAAGTCCTGCGCATGGTAGAAAACCTGAGGAAACCTCGGATGAAACTACCGTCTTTCGCATACTCCTGGAGAGTATAATTGAGAAGAAGGAGATAGACGTTCAGGACTTTATAAGAAGGTTAATAATATGGTATGAGGATGAGTCTTCCCACAGATATCCCGATCCTACACTTCTTACCGCCATTGATTTACTTTCAAGGGGTTCCAGCCCTGCCTTGTACGGTTTAACATCCGCTTCTGTTGAGGGCATACTCAGGAGTGTTGCGGTGGGATTGTATCACTATTACAATCCTCTCCTTGCTGCTGAAGGTAGCAGAGTTGTTTCTCTATTAACCCATAGGAGTGAATATATATCAGCAGGATCCGCGGTTCTCGGGGCTTTTGTTTCTATGCTTGTATCTGATTACGATATGGGTTCTATTGATGGAAGGATTGATCTTATAGGTAAGTTGCAAAGAATTTCCGAGAGTGATAGGCTTAATAGGGTGTTGGATAGGGTTAAAGAATTATTATGGAACGGTGCGGATGTTGATACCGCCATATTTGAGTTGGGAAACGGGAGTTTTGTCCTTGAATCCCTTCCTCTTTCTATATTTATATTTCTTTCATACGCGGATGATCCGCAGGAAGCCTTTTGGCAAGGTGTGAATTCGTATGGTGAGTTCGGTGGTGATACTGATTCAATAGGATTTATGGTAGGGGCTTTTGTAGGGGCAAAATTTGGTGTGGATGTTTTCCCGAGGGAGCTTGTTGATAATCTTGAAAATTCAGGTTATTATATAAATATCGCAAATAAACTTATGGATATTATTAAGGAATCTGTTAAAGGAGGATAGAGAAAATGGCTTATAAGCTACAGGAAAGCTTTTTGAACACCGCAAGAAAGAGAAGGGTTAAGGTCTCAATATACCTTGTTAACGGTGTGAGATTGCAGGGAAGAATAAAGTCTATAGATCTTTTTACTATTTTGCTTGAAGATTCAAGACAACAAACCCTTGTTTATAAACATGCAATAACAACAATAATACCCCATGAAAGGATAGAGATAGAATTTGAAGAAGAAGGGGTGCCGGGAGCTTCTTAGAGAAGACCCGGCGGTTTTCCCGTTGCAACCACAAGCCTTTCTACCGGTTTATTACCCTTGAGGTGGTTTTCTATTATTTCATCCACATCTTCCGATTTAACATTCCCGTACCATACCCCTTCCGGATAGACCACTATTGTGGGACCTACCGCACACGGACCCAAGCAACCCGTGGGTGTAACCGCCACATTCATCATGAGATCGGGATCCATTTGAAGTTTCTCCATAAAGGCTTGATATATTTCCCTGCTTCTTTTATCTGCGCATGAGCCCATCGGGTGACCGGGGGGTCTTTGATTAACGCATACAAACACATGTTTAAATTCCATCTTCCACCTCCTTCGGAGTGTGCAATTATTTTATCAGTAAGGCTTTGGAATATATTATGAGTTTTATCACTTTAAGACTTTGCCTGTTGCTTTGTAAAACACAATAAGATCCAAAGTTGCCATATCAATGTTGACTTTCTTACTCAACTCTTCAACCTTTTTTTCTGTTTCTTCATAAATCTTGGGAGTCAAAGTTTTGAAAGGTTTTATAAATTTATTGGATACCAGAAACCTTATAACATGTCTGTCAAGTATTGCTATGTTTTTAAAGCCTATATTCCTCAGGAAATGAGAGGCTTCTTTGTAACCCATTCCTTTTATTTTTAGTGGGGATGAAGGGTCCGCTATTAGTCTTCTTATAGTTTTAGGATTTTCTTCCTTAATAACCTTCATGATATCTTTTATTTTAGATCTTGCCTCTACAATTCTTTCCGCCCTTTGGCGAGGAAATCTGTGCCCGTATAGTTTTAATTTATTAGTCAGTTCATCAA
>WFWF01000079.1 GCA_015491275.1 Aquificales bacterium
GTAATGACGGGTATTTCAAAGCTTACGGAAGAGGGATTTTATGGTCCTTACTATCTCATATTAAATCCGAAGGATTATATAACTCTAAATAGAATATATCACAATACGAGCCTTTTAGAAATTGAACAGATTGAAAAGGTTGTCAACAAAGTTTTTACCACACCCGTTGTTCCCCAAGGGAAGGTGCTTCTTATATCTGGAGGCATGCAGAACATGGATATAGTAATAGCCCAGGATATGCGTATGGCTTATGTTGAATCTTCAAACATGAACCATAAATTCAGGATCTTTGAGATTTTAACCCTAAGGATAAAGAGACCCGCTTCCATACTTCTTATAAAGAAGGGGAGATAAGATGTACACACAAGAAAGGGAAAGGGAACTCATAGAACTTACAAGGAGACTTCTTAAAGAACTCGGTACTATAAAAAAGGCGGATTTTGAAAAGGCAAAGGTTTATGCTGAAAAACTCAGAGAAGTTATAAGGTATCACGATTACAAATATTATGTGCAAGCATCACCAGTCATATCGGACTATGAGTATGATCAGCTTTTTAGAGCATTAAGGGATCTTGAAAAGAAGTATCCCACACTTATAACACCTGACTCTCCCACCCAGAGAATACCCTCAGAGATAACGGGTAAATTTCCCGTTGTGGAACATCTTTCCCCCATGCTTTCCCTTGATAATGCTTATTCCGAAGATGAACTGAAGGAATTTGACAGAAGGGTTAAAGAGGCGGTAGGCACTGATAAAGTTGAGTATAGCGTTGAACCCAAATATGACGGTGCGGGTATTGCTCTTGTTTATGAGGATGATATCTTCAGAAGGGGTTCAACAAGGGGTGACGGAGAAAGGGGTGAGGAGATAACAAACAACTTAAAAACCATAAAAACCATACCTTTAAGGGCGGATTTTTCCGCTTTCGGTATAAGGCTTATTGAAATAAGAGGTGAAGTTCTGATAAGTAAGGAAGAATTCAAAAAGATAAATGAGGAAAGGATAGAGGAAGGCTTACCGCCCTTTGCAAATCCGAGGAATGCTTCTGCAGGATCCATAAGGTTGCAGAATCCAAGGGAAGTTGCAAGCAGGAAACTTGATGCGGTGGTCTATCAGGTATCTTATGTGGAGCCCGAAGAAAAGGCGCCAAAAACCCATTACGAAGCTGTAAGGATGCTTCATATTCTCGGATTTAAGACACCTTTCCCGGATATGAGGGTATTTGACAGTATTGATGGGGTTATATCCTACTGCAGGGAGTGGGAAGAGAAGAGGGATATGTACCCTTATGAGATTGACGGTATGGTTATAAAGGTTAACAACAGAGAATTCTACGAAGCTCTCGGATTTACTTCCCATCATCCCCGTTGGGCAATAGCCTTTAAGTTTAAAGCAAGGCAGGCAACAACACGCATACTGAGTGTTGTATTTCAGGTAGGAAGGGTAGGTACCATAACACCCGTTGCAAAACTTGAACCCGTTCAGGTTGGTGGTGTTACCGTATCGTCCGTATCTTTATTTAACGAAGATTTTGTAAAGGAGAAGGATATAAGGGTAGGGGATACAGTTCTTATTGAGAGGGCGGGAGAGGTTATACCCTATGTTGTTTCCGTTGTAAAAGAGGCAAGAAAGGGAGATGAAAAACCCATAGTATTTCCGGAAACTTGTCCTTCCTGCGGTTCAAAATTGGTAAAACTGCCGGGAGAAGTTGCATGGAGATGTATAAATATCTCATGCCCCGCTCAAGTTATGCAAAGGATAAGACACTGGGCATCAAGGGAAGCCATGGATATAAAGGGACTCGGAGAGGCAACGGTAAAAGCCCTTTACAAAAGAGGTTTGGTAAAGGATGTGGGAGACCTCTATTATCTTAAGGCTAAGGATATAATGACCATCCCCGGTTTCGCATACAAATCCGCAATGAATCTCACTAATGCTATAGAAGACTCAAAGAACAGGGGTCTTGACAGAGTACTTTACGGTTTGGGTATCCGTTATGTAGGTCTTACAACTGCAAAGAGGCTTGTGAAGAAGGTAAAAAGTATATGGGACTTTAAAAACATAACCATGGAAGAACTGACAAGGATAGAGGATATAGGTCCCATAGTCGCAAGAAGTATAAAGGAGTTTTTCTCAAGGGAGGAGAATTGGAAGGTAATAGAAAAACTGCATAAGGCGGGGGTAAAGCTTGAGGTTGAAAAAATAGAAAGGGAAGGACCGCTTAAGGGTAAGGTATTTGTGTTTACTGGTACACTTAGATGCTGTTCAAGGGAGAAGGCGGGTGAAATAGTTGAAAAACTCGGCGGTATTTTTTCAAACACGGTTACATCAAAAACCACATACCTTGTTGTAGGTGAAGATCCCGGAGCAACAAAGATGAGGAGGGCGGACCAGCTGGGAATTAAGAAGATTTCTGAAGAAGAATTCCTTGAAATGATAAAGGATTATGTTGATGTGGAGAAACTGAGTGAGGAAAGGAAGAAAATGACCTTATTCTGATCATAATATATGTAGAATTATTGGACTAATATTTTAGCAGGCATGGAGATAATAATAGCTAAGCATGCGGGTTTCTGCTTTGGTGTGAGAAGGGCTGTAAATATTGCGGAAAGGGCTGTTGAGGATATAAAAAACGGTCCCATCTACACGGACGGTCCAATAATACACAATCCACAAGAGGTAAACAGACTTAAAGAAAGGGGCGTCATTCCAGGCACTTTTGAGGAGTTCAAGGAAGGTTCAACCGTTATAATAAGATCCCACGGCATACCTCCCGATAGGGAAAGGGCTTTAAAGGATAAGGGACTCAACATTATTGATGCTACTTGCCCTTATGTTAAGGCGGTTCACGAAGCTGTTACAAAACTGGTTAAGGAAGGTTACTTTGTTGTTATAATCGGTGAAAAAAATCATCCCGAAGTCATAGGTGCTTACGGCTATCTTAAGGATGCGGGGGGTGAGGGTATAATTGTGGAGACACTTGAAGACATTGAATTGGTTAAAGATAAAGAAAAGGTAGGTGTTGTATCTCAGACCACCCAGCATGAGGAGTTCTTCAAAAGGATAGTGGGAGAGATATCTGCATGGGTAAAGGAGCTGAAGATTATAAATACTATATGTAACGCAACTTCGGAGAGACAGGAAGGTGTTTACGAACTTGCGCCACAGGTGGATGTTATGATAGTGGTAGGGGGTAAAAACAGTGGTAATACGAGGCGTCTTTACAATATTGCGAAAAGTTTAAACGAAAGGTCCTATCATATTGAAACCGCGGATGAGTTGGAAGAAGATTGGTTTAAAGGTGCAAATAAGGTGGGTATAACAGCAGGGGCTTCTACACCCGATTGGATTATTGAATCAGTGAGAAAAAGAATAAAAGAGATATGCGGACATTAATATTTGTATTTTTTATTTTCACAAGCCTTTCCGCTGGAGGGGACCTTTATAGAGAATTTATAAAGGAAAAGATAAGAGAAATTCCCTTGAAAAAGGCTATAATACTTGGTAAAGGAGAGAAGGAACTTATTGTGTTTATGAATCCAAACTGTCCACATTGCAGAAGGGAATGGAGAAAGCTTAAAAGATACTTGGATAGGATAAAAATTTACTTATTTTTGTACCCCTTTAAAAGGGATATGAGCAGTTATTGGAAGGCGGTTTATATAATGTGCAGTGATGATAAATATAAGGCTGTTGACGAGATATTCGGACTTGGCATTGACAAATCCGACTACAGGGGATCGGTGAGATGCAAACTGAAGGTTGAAGATCACATATTGATAGCGGAAAAGCTTAGTGTAAGTAGTGTACCCTACAATATAATTCTGTCATCCTACGAGATAATTGAAGGCTTTTCACCCCTTCTTCTCAAAAAGCTCGGTATCAGATAGATGAGGGAGTTTTTTAAAAAGGGAGAGGTAATCCTCGGTATTTACGAGATACTTGATGTTATAGGAGAGGGTGACTTCGGTATAGTTTATAAAGTTAAAGGTATTAAGGGAAGGTATAAGGACAAGATACTTGCCCTTAAAGTTGCCAACAATCCCTACAGCATCCAGTACCTTTGGAAAGAGGCTCAAACACTTATACTCCTCAACCACCCCAACATAATTTCACTACAAAGCTATCTTTATAAAAAGGATAAAAAGGAGCTGTATCTTGTTTATGAATTCATGGATGTGGGTGATCTGAAGGAGTATGTTATTGAAAAGGGCGGGTTAGAAGAAGCTGAGGCTTTGAGAATATTAAGGCATATAGTTAACGGTCTATGCTTTTTACACAGCAGGGGCTACATTCACAGCGATATAAAACCGGAAAATATATTTGGTAAAAGGGTGCTTAACTCCGTGGTGTGGAAGCTCGGCGATTTCGGATTTATCAAGATAAGGGGAAGTGTATCCATTATAGATGTAAAAGGTACCGTAGGTTATATTGCACCAGAAGTATTCAGGGGTGAGATCCACAGATCAAGTGATATATATTCCTTGGCGTGTCTTTTCCATTTTATGGTAACTCAAAGGGACCCCTTTGATACGGAAGATAGAAAAACCAAGGTCAAATTGAACAAGGAAGGTATAGTAAATATACCGTCTTTCCTATCCGACAAAGTTAGAAGACTTCTCAGCAGGATGTTTGAGGTTGATTATGGTAAAAGATTCAGGAATGCTATGGAACTAAAGGAATACATGGTAAAGGAGGGTCTTTATTGAAGTATGTAAGCAAGGTGTTTTTCAGGGATGAACAATCTTATGCGGATAGGATCTTTTGTAAAGGAAACACCTTTGCGGTAGCGGACGGCATGGGGAAAAAAGGCACGGGTAAGATTGCGGCGGATATTGCAATCAATACCCTTGCGGAATTTTACCCTATTGAATATACGGATGAACTCAGGGATATATTCAATGAAATAAACAGAAGGGTTATTGCCGAAATTTCCAAGTTCGGTGATGACATCCTTTTAGGTACTACATTAAGTGTTTTGATAATTAAAGAAGATAAGTACATGGTGGGTCATGTGGGTGACTCCCGAATATATCTTCTGAGGGACGGGGAAATTGAGATGTTAACGGAGGATCAGGTAAAGTATAAGGGTAAAAAAAAGTATGTGTCCGCCCTCGGCACATCTTGGAATCTGGAAATACTGATAAGGGAAGGCGGAGTAAAAAGAGAAGATATATTCTTACTTGTTTCAGACGGTATGGTTGACACTCTATCCGATGGTGAAATACTTACCCTTCTGGGAGGTAGTGATATAGAAAGCAGTGCGGAACTTCTAATAAAAAGGTATGTTCAAACCCTCCCCAAAGAGGATCTGTCCTTTATAATCGTAAAAATCTGATCTACCACCCCACATTTAGATAAACAAGGTGTCTCCTGCTTCCAAATTGGAAGGCGGTACCTCCCATTTCCTCAGCGTATGTTGTATAAGCAAGGGTGAACACGAGCAAATTGAATTCAACACCTGCGGTTAATTGACCGCCGTATATACCGCCCCTTAGGGTTATATAACCTTTACTACCCGATAATATCTTACCTTCAGCCCCTATTCTTATTCTCTTAAAAATATCTTTATCCCTGTATGCCATAAATAGATCAACATAATCAATTCCTACGGTCCATTCCTTGAATATCCACAGCTTCTTTTGTGAATTCATTGCAAAACCTACATTAGCTGTCATCGGTATGTTTATAACACCCGGCACGCGTATATCGGTTATGTTCATAAGAGAAAAACCTACGCGTGGATTATACTCCTCTTTCCTTTTGAATCTGTAAATTAAACCTAAATCCAAAGAAAAGTCAGAACCGTACTTAAGGTAATTTGCAGGATCAAAATCCGGTGTGGTAACCTCGCTTATTCTGAATGTATCGTTAATACCGACTGCATAAAGATACTTTATTGAACCGCCGAAGGACCACCTGTTCCTATCATAAGAAAGACCTACAAGGGGACCGCCGTAGGCGATATTTTGGACCTCATAAAGTCCCTCCGTACCGCCCCCGTGATGCAAGATGCCGTTTATACTAGTCCCTATCAAAAGACCCGCTCCGAAACCCACCTTTCCCTTTTTAACAGCAACAGAGGGTAAAAGGGAAGCATATACGTGAATCACTTCCCCCCTATACTTCTTTATCGTGTTGAAGATAACTATATCATCCTTAGATTCAAGAGCCCTCCTGATATCATCCGCTACACTGAATACATTGGTACTAATAGAAAGGGTGACGGGTA
>WFWF01000080.1 GCA_015491275.1 Aquificales bacterium
GGTCGCCAATAAGGTAAATATTCCCGTTTATGCCCTTGGGGGTGTGAACGAAGAAAATATGGAAGAATGTTTAAAAAAGGGAGCTTACGGTATTGCGGGTATTTCTATATTTTTTGATAAAGTGGCTTTAAAATAGTTATATGTATCTGCTCGCAATAAGTACTATCCTGTACCTCATTTCTTTCGTACTTTTTTTGTTCACAAATATAAAGGGTTACAACCTGAGAAGACCGTCACTACTTACATGCATCGGCGGTCTATTCTTTTACATATTCTATTTAATATATCTCTACTCAAAGATAGGTGAGTTTCCAGTAGGTGATCCCTTCGGTACCATAGCAATGATAG
Organism: Aquificales bacterium; assembly: GCA_015491275.1. Classification (GTDB taxonomy): domain Bacteria; phylum Aquificota; class Aquificia; order Aquificales; family Aquificaceae; genus WFWF01. Next base: position 349 of record WFWF01000080.1, read on the forward strand.
GAAACGTTACTGTTGTAATATACCTTATACTTTACTTTTTCTTTAAGCGTGAAATACTTGAATTCGGCTTTGTAATAACCTTCGTAGCCCTATTTTCGGATATAATGGGCATTCCCGCTAAAACACCAGAGTACAACGATCCCATGTACACATTACACATAATCTCCGCAACGGTTGCCTATTCATTTATGTTCATAGGGGGACTTTTTTCCGCGGTCAGGCTTGTTATAGAAAAACAACTTAAAGAGAAAAGGATGGGAAAGTTTCACACCCCCATAAGTTTGCTCAGGAGTATGGAGCGAATATCCGTCAATAGCGCCTTTGTTGCCCTTACATTAACCATCATATTCGGCAGTTTTTGGGCAAGGGAATTTTTCGGTAAACACTGGATAGATGATATGAAGCTTATAATCACCATGATAATATGGTTCTTCTACGCCTTTTTGGTTCATCCCTATTCAAGGAAAAGCCTCGGACCTTACAGATATTCCCTTCTTATTTTGCTTGGAGCCTTGGGTGCCCTTTTAAATCTTGTTTTTATAAGGCATTCCTTCTGAGGCGGAATTAAAGAACACTTATCATCCTTTCAATGGGTTTTTTGGCTTTCTCTATAACATCTTCGGGAAGGACAACCTCATTTATTTCATTCTTTAAAGTTTCATAAACCTTATCAAGGGTTATACCCTTCATGGTGCAACAGTAAACGGTACCGCAATAGTTCATACTTTCGGGAAATATATACTCCTTATGTGGGTTCTTCTTTTTTAGTGTATGCTTCAGCCCTACTTCGGTTATTACTATAACTTTGTCCGCCTCACAGGTTGTCGCATACTTTATTATCTGGGAAGTTGATCCTACAAAATCCGCCATTTCAGTTACCTTGGGGTGACATTCGGGATGTGCAGCAACGGGCGCATCGGGGTATCTTTCTTTAAGCCTTTCCACCTCTTGAGCGGTAAACTCAAAGTGGGGAGGACAGAAGCCCTTCCACATAATAAATTCCTTGTCGCGGACCTGTTTTGCAATCCATTGACCTAAGCACTGATCGGGGACAAAGATTATCTTTTTGGCATCAAGCTTTCTTATAACATTTACCGCATTCGCTGAGGTTACGCATATATCCGAGACTGTTTTAACATCCGCGGTTGTATTTACATAGGAGACTACAAGGGCATCCGGATGCTTTTCTTTAAGTTGTTCAATATCCCTCTTTGTTACCATATCAGCCATGGGGCATCCGGACTCGGGATTAGGATGCAGGACCTTCTTACCCGGATTAAGGATCTTTGCGGTTTCGCACATAAACCTCACACCGCAGAATACGATAATATCCGCATCAGTTTCTTTTGCCTTCCTTGCCAGCTCCAAAGAGTCACCCACAAAGTCAGCTATATCTTGAACTTCCGGTCTTTGATAATAGTGGGCTAATATAACCGCCTTCTTTTCTGAGGCAAGCTTTTTTATCTCCTCTTGAAGATATTTAACATCAGATACTACCGCATTCATAGGTTATTAATTTTATACTATAACTTATTCCTTTATGTGATATACAGCAGGTGTAATATGGAAATAACCCTGTGGAATATAAAATTTAAAAATCCCGTATGGACAGCAAGCGGTACATTCGGTTACGGTATTGAAGCCCTTGAACTGTATGATGTTTCCAAGCTCGGCGCGGTTGTTACAAAGGGTATATCCCTTAAACCGAGAAAGGGTAATGAACCTATAAGAATAGTGGAGACACCTTGCGGTATGCTTAATTCCATAGGCTTGCAAAATCCGGGGGTGGAAAATTTTCTGAAGGATATATACCCCAAAATAAAAAAGATAGATACCAACTTTATAGCAAACATATTCGGCGAAACCGAGGAAGAGTATGTTGAGGTATGTCTTGCTTTAGAGACCGCTGATAAAATAATTGCCTACGAGCTTAATCTTTCCTGTCCCAATGTTAAGAGGGGGGGTATAGTCTTTGGGCAAGATATTTCCCTTATGGCTTATCTTGTTGAAAAGGTGAGGGCAAGGGTAAAAAAACCCGTAATTGTTAAACTATCGCCCAATGTGTCCGATATAAGGGAATTTTCAAGGGTGTGTGTGGAAAGCGGTGCTGACGGGCTTGTCCTTATAAATACGCTTATGGGTATGAAGATAGATATATACAAGGCAAAGCCCGTACTTTCAACTATCACCGGCGGGCTTTCCGGACCCGCCATACTTCCTGTTGCTGTAAGGATGGTGTGGCAGGCTTATGAAACAGTGGGTGACAAGGTTCCCATAATAGGGGTGGGGGGTATAGGTAAATGGGAAGATGCCATGGAGCATATAATGGCGGGAGCATCTGCAGTTCAGGTGGGTACCGCTAATTTTTATGATCCCTTTTCGCCCCTTAAGATAATAGAGGGCATAGATAAATTTATGAGGGAAAGGAATATAACTCGGTTTACACAGATTGTTGGAATGGCTCATAGGAAAAGGTTAAAATAGTTAGCCATGAAATTTTTGGTTCAGAAGTTCGGAGGAACTTCCGTAGCCAGCATTGAAAGGATGGAACAAATAACAAAATACATAGGGAGGGCGTACGATGAAGGGTACGGTGTTGTTGTTGTCTCTTCCGCCATGGCGGGTGTTACGGATTCCCTTATAGATCTTGCAAAATCCGCTGATCCCGTACCCCCCGAGAGGGAAATGGATGTATTACTTGCAACAGGTGAACAGCAGGCTATTGCCCTTTTGTCCATGGTGCTCAGGAAAAAGGGGTATCCTGCGGTTAGCCTGTGCGGATGGCAGGTTCCCATAATAACCGATGATGTACATACGAAGGCAAGGATTAAGAAGGTTGGGGTCAACAGGATAAAATCGCTTATTCAAGAAGGTAAAATACCCGTAGTGGCAGGTTTTCAGGGTATAACAGAAGGTGGTGATATAACAACCCTCGGCAGGGGAGGATCAGATACAACCGCTGTAGCCCTTGCGGTCGCCTTGAACTGCGACTGCGAAATTTATACGGATGTAAACGGTATATATACAGCGGATCCGCGAATAGTGAGCAATGCAAGAAAGATAGATTACATATCCTATGAGGAGATGCTGGAGATGGCATCGCTCGGTGCCAAGGTTATGCAGATAAGAAGTGTTGAATTTGCTGCAAAATATGGTGTAAGGATACATGTAAGAAGTTCCTTCTCCGATGAGGAGGGAACATGGATATTGCCGGAGGAAGAAGTAATGGAGAAAGTTGTTGTAAGAGGAATAAGTCTTGATACTTCAGAGTCCAGAATAACCGTGGTTAAGGTGCCCGATAAACCGGGTATAGCTGCCAAGATATTTAAGCCACTCGGGGAAGCCCATATAGTTGTTGATATGATAGTTCAAAATGTATCCCATCAAGGCTATACGGATATGTCCTTTACGGTTAACAGGGCTGATGCACAGAAGGCTGAGGAGATTGTAAGAAAAACAGCTAAGGAGATAGGTGCTGAGGATGTGGTAAGGGATGACCATGTGGCTAAGGTTTCCATCATAGGAATAGGAATGAGAAGCTCTTATGGAACCGCTGCAAAGATGTTTGAAGTACTTGCAAATAAAGGTATAAACATAATGGCAATTTCAACTTCCGAGATTAAAATATCCTGTCTTATAGATGAAAAATATGCGGAGCTTGCGGTAAGGGAATTGCACAGTACATTTATAGAAAACGAAGAGGTGAAAACCATAGAGGCTTAGGTTGGACAGGGGAAGAATAGAACATCTTTTTGGGGCTATAAGAAACAAAAGGGTACTCGTGATCGGGGATATCATACTTGATAAGTATGTTTTCGGTAAAGTGGAGAGGATATCTCCCGAGGCTCCCGTTCCCGTCGTAGAGGTTGAAAGGGAAGAGTACAGGTTAGGTGGTGCGGGTAATGTGGCGGGGAACCTTAAGGCGTTGGGTGTTGATGTTTATCTCTGCGGGGTAGTGGGAAATGACAGGGAGGGCGAGCTTATAAAGGATTTTTTGAGGAAAGAGGGTATAAAGGACCTTACGGTAAAAGATGAGAAAAGAAGGACAACCTTAAAAACCAGGATAGTATCCATGTCTCAACAGCTTATAAGAATAGACAGGGAGGATGTGGGTCACATTAGGGGGGATGTTTTGAAAACTATTATTGATTATTTAAACTCGTATGATTTTGAATATGTCATTGTTTCCGACTATGCCAAAGGTGTAGTTGTGGGTGAACTCACTTCTGCAATAAGGAGTAAAGGTATTAGATGGAGTGTTGATCCTAAACCCAAAAATATGAGATTTTACGGAGGAGCTACCCTTATAACACCGAATGAAAAAGAAGTAAGGGAGATGAGCGGAGTTGAGGATGTTATTGAGGGTGCCTTTATTCTTAGGGAAGAGCTGGGTGTGGATACGATAGCAGTAACGAGAGGGGCTAAGGGTATAACACTTGTGAGGGAAGAAGGCTTTAAAAACTTTCCCGCAAGGGCTAAACAGGTTTTTGATGTAACGGGTGCGGGCGATACAGTAATAGCGGTAATGTCCTCTTTGATGTTGACCGACGCCTCTTGGGATGAAATATGTACCTTAGCAAATATAGCAGCTGGTATATCCGTAGGAAAGCTGGGAACTTCCCCTGTTATGCCGGAGGAGATAATAAGTTATGCAGAAGAGGGGGAGATACTACGAGAGTCTGGCGTGTAAATTTCTTGAGGAACGCGATTACAAAATAGTGGAAAGAAACTTTAAATGTTCGCGGTATGAGATAGATATAGTGGCACTTGACGGCGATACATTAGTATTTGTTGAAGTGAAGGGAGCAAAAAATACGGAATTTGGCCACCCAGCACTTAAGGTTGATGGTGTAAAGTTAAGAAGAATAAAAGAATGTGCTTCTGAATATTTATCAAAGGCAAAGCACCCCTTCAGGGGGTGCAGGATAGATGTTATTACTATTGTAGGTGAAAAAATTGAACATATTAAGGGTGTCCCTTTATTCTAATACTTCAAGGACAACCCTTTTATTTATCTTCCTCCCCATTGCGGAGAGAAGGGTTCTGAGGGATCTCGCAATCCTGCCCTGTTTTCCTATTACTTTGCCGAGATCGGCAGGATCAACCCTCAGCTCAATGACAACGGTTTTTTCTCCTTCAATCTCTGTTACATTAACCTTATCCTGATTGTCAACGAGCGCTTTTGCTGTAAGCTCCACAAGATCCTTCATGTAGCTCATTTCGCACCTCCTTTACAAAACTTTTGCGATTTTAAGAATAGCTTTGGCTCTGTCCGTAATTTCCGCACCTTTATTTATCCATTCTTTTACTTTTTCGGGCTTTATCTCAATTAATTTTTTATTCTTAGGATCGTAGGTACCAAGTATATCAATATATTTACCTTCCCTCGGAGATCTTGCATCCATAACAACTATCCTGTATATGGGATGGTTTCTTCTTCCCATCCTCGCCAACCTTATCCTTACCGCCATAATCTGAGCCCTCCGTTTAAACCAGAGTTTAAAATTATAACATGCCCTTGAATATTATGCTCTGTTTGTGAGTATTTTTCAAATGATGGGTATTATCATATTTTTGTTTATATTTCTTACAATTTACGGACTTATAAACTACTTTTTCTACAGGGTTTATACAAGGGCTTTCACCGTCGGTAAAAGGGTTGTATTGATTTATCTTGTTTTTCAAACTATCTCTCCCGTCTTATGGAGATGGCTTGATAAGAACGGTTATACCTTTATATCGCCCTACCTTGCCTTACTTTCCCTTGTATGGATGGGCTTTGTTATATATTTCCTTATAAGCGGTTTAATTTACTATCCTTTAAGGTTCCTTTTTAAATCCTTAAAGCCAAAACCTTACTTTCTCTCAACCTTTTTTATCGCCCTTTTCCTATCCCTTTACAGCTATCTTGAAACCCTTACCCTTGAGAATCACCATTATGTTATCCGCACAATGAAACTGCCAAAGGATAAAAGGATAAGGATATTACATGTTTCCGATTTGCATCTGGGTCCTTTAATGAGGGGGGACAAGGTGGATATTGTCAGGCGATCTTACGATAAGTGGAAGCCGGATATATTGGCGGTAACGGGTGATTTTGTTGACGGTAATATGAAGGACCTTATGTATCTTGCGGATATGTTCGGGCCTATAAATCCGCCCCTCGGTAAGTATGCGGTGAGCGGTAATCATGAGTTTTATGTAGGTTACGAGCAGGCTGTAAGGTTTATGGAAAGGGCGGGTTTTAAAGTTTTGAGGGGCGAAGTAGTTGAGCTACCATATCTCAACATAGCGGGGGTTGATGATGATGAGGGAAGGAGAATGGGCTACAGTATATTATCTGAAGAAGAGATCCTAAAGGATATTAATCCTTCAAAATATACAATACTTATTAAACATAAGCCCGTTGTAAACAGAAAGGTAATAGATAAAATAGATCTTCAGCTTTCCGGTCATACACACGGGGGTGTTTTATTTTTTGTGGGCTATCTTATACTTGACAGGATATTTGAAACCAATAGGGGGATTAAAAAGATAGGTGAGAACAGATACATTGTGGTGAGCAAAGGTATAGGAACGGGGGGTCCCCCAATGAGATTACTTTCTCCACCCGATGTTAATGTGATAGATATTATCGGACTATCAGAAACCGAAGGGCAAACGAGGTAATCTTGGCATGCCCGACATCTTTTTCAGTTTTTTCATCATCTTCTTCATCTCTTCATACTGCTTTAAAAGTTTGTTAACATCCGATACACTTGTACCGCTACCCTTTGCTATCCTCCTCTTCCTGCTCATATTTATGATTCTGGGATTCTTTCTCTCCTCGGGAGTCATTGAGTTTATTATTGCTTCCATCTTTTTAAATCTGCTTTCATCAATCTTGAGATTCTTAAGCTGGGCGCCCACACCTGGGATCATTCCAAGAAGCTTGTCAAGGGGACCCATATTCATTATCATCCTCAGTTGCTGTCTGAGATCTTCAAGGTCAAAATCACCCGCCATTACTTTTGTTGCAAGTTCCTGGGCTTTATCTTCCGGAATAGCCTCTTGAGCCTTTTCTATCAATGTTTGTATGTCACCCAATCCCAGTATCCTTTGGGCTATCCTGTCAGGGTAAAAGGGTTCTATATCTTCAACCTTTTCACCCACCCCTATGAACTTTATGGGAATTCCGAGGACATGTCTAACCGATAAGGCGAGCCCTCCCCTTGCATCACTGTCCATCTTGGTGATGATAAGCCCCGTGAGATTTAATCTTTCATGGAAAGACTTTGCTATCTCAAGAGCTTCCTGACCTTGCATTGCATCCGCTACATAGAGGATCTCAGAAGGGTGTAGTACTCCTTTTATCTTTTCAAGTTCTTCCATGAGTTCTTCATCAATATGCAACCTTCCTGCGGTATCAATCAGTAGATAGTCTATGCCTTCCTTCTGTGCCTTCTCCTTTACCTTTTTTGCTATCTCAAGGGGGTCATTAACGCCTTCAAAGCCGTAATAAGTTACGCCCGTTCTTTCCGCAAGTCTCTGGAGCTGTAGCATGGCGGCTGGTCTTCTAACATCCGTTGAGGCGACAGCAACTGAAAATCCTTTACCTTTTAAAAAGTGTCCCAGCTTGGCTATCGTTGTTGTTTTACCCGTTCCTTGCAGTCCAACGAAGAGGGAAGTTCCCTTTTTGATATCTTCCTTGTGAGATCCGAGGATATTAACAAGCTCCTCATAAACTATGGTTATTATTGTTTCCGCTGGAGTAAGGTTCGCTTTTACTTCCTGCCCGAGGGCTCTCTCCCGTACCTTTTTAAGGAAATCCTTTACGACCTGATAATCCGTATCCGCTTCAAGTAGTGCAAGCCTTGTTTCCCTGAGTGTATCATTGATGATCTTATCCGTAAGTTTCCTTGCCTTTCTCAGCTTTGTGAATGCATTGGTAAATTTTTCTGATAGTAATTCCAGCATGAAAATGCATTATATAGGATTATTTATACACATTCCAGTATTTTGAGCAGGTTTTCTTCCACCTTATACATATAATTGGTCAGGAAGTGGAGTATGGCGTACCTCTGTTCTACAGTGGGTTTGATTTGAATACCCCCTATGTATTTATTGTATCCGTATTTTGAAAGCCAGGCGAACTTTCCGGTTGTATTCATATAATTTTTATTATCAAGTACGAAACTTATTTTTAAGGTGCTTCCTTTAAATCGGAGAAGATCCTTATCGCATACCGCAAAGAAACCAACACCTTCCTCCGAGATATCAAATATCCTTATGTTTATATCTATCATTCCCATGTTTACCATACCGCTTAATGGTTTATCAAGAAAGACCCTTAGGAATCTCCTTTTTTCATGTTCCACAAGTACAAATTCATGATCCTTTACCGTTATCATGTTTCCTTCTATGTTATCAACAATGCCCCTTATGGGTCTTGTGAACAGGCAGTTCCTTATTATTACCGATTTTCCTTCATCGGGCAGGAGGTCTTTATCAATGAGGTTTATAACAAGGTTTCCTTCGTAGTCATAAGCTTCAATCCTTCCCACATTGCCGACGGGTAATTTATTTTCCGTCCACAGGACCATTATTGTGCTCTTTGAAGTACAAAGGTGTTTCGCTATATGACTGATAAGTCTGCATTGTTCTTCATTAGCCATGATTTATATATTTATCGGAATGACACTTGGGAGATTAAAACCTTACATCACAGGTTTGATCATATTCCTGGAGTTCCTTTATCTTAGGATTTTCACTGCATAGGGGACAGTTCGGATCCTTTCTCAGTTTTACTTTGGTAAACTCCATTGAAAGGGCATCCATAACAAGGAGCTTACCCACCAAAGGCTCACCTATGCCGAGCAGTAACTTTATGGCTTCCGTCGCCTGAATGCATCCCATTATGCCTCCTATGGATCCGAGGATTCCCGCTTCTTGACAGCTTGGTACAAGCCCGGGCGGTGGAGGTTCGGGGAAAAGGCATCTGTAGCAGGGGGAGTTTTCCTTATCCCTGTAATCAAAAACGCTTATCTGTCCTTCAAATCTCAACATTGCGGCTGATACTAAGGGTTTGCCCATAAAGTAGCATGCATCGTTTATAAGGAATCTTGTAGGGAAGTTATCCGTACCGTCAAGCACAACATCAAAATCCTTAATAATATCCATTATGTTGTCTTTATTTATCATTGTGTTAAAGGTTACCACCTTTACATTGGGGTTTAAGGCTTCCACTGTTTTTTTCGCAGATTCCACTTTTGGTGTGCCAACCCTTTCCGTGGTATGAAGTATTTGTCTCTGAAGGTTTGAAAAGTCAACAACATCATAGTCAACTATGCCTATGGTTCCCACGCCTGCCGCTGCGAGGTAAAATATGGCAGGTGACCCCAAGCCTCCCGCTCCTATAACGAGTACCTTGGAATTCAGAAGTTTCTCCTGCCCTTTTCCGCCAACCTCTGGCAGAATTATATGCCTGGCATATCTTTTTATCTGTTCCTCGGAGAATTTAAACATCTTACATATTATAATATGCGGAATGAAAAAAATAGGAATAACCATAGGTGATCCCGCAGGAGTGGGACCGGAACTTATTGTTAAAATCTCAAAGTACTTTAAAAAAGAAAACGCCTATATAATTTACGCTGAGGAAAAGATATTAAGGGAAGCCTTCAATCTGCTCGGATACTCTTTTGACTATAATAAGGTTGATGATGTATCGGGTATAAAAAAAGCGGGTATATATCTTGTTGATCTGAATATCTCGGAAACTGAGAGACCTTTACCATCAATATCTTCCGGGAAAGTGGCTGTAGGATACCTCGCAAGGGCTGTCGTTGATGGCGTTTACGGAAATATAGATGCACTGCTGACAATGCCTATCAGTAAATTCTGGGCTAACAGGGCAGGTTTCGGATACAGAGGTCATACGGAATATTTGGCTCATGTTTTCAGGGTGAAGAATTATGCGATGATGATGTATTCGGACGATTTGAAGGTTGTATTGTTAACGGATCATATTCCCATTTCTTCCGTATCTTCGTATATTAATGAGGAAAATCTGAGGGAAAAAATAGACTTAATCTTTGATGAATTCAGTAAGTGGTTCGGATTTAAGCCGAGGGTCGGGGTTTTGGGTTTTAATCCTCATGCGGGAGAGGGAGGTGAGATAGGAAGGGAGGAAATAGAGGTTATATATCCCGTCATTGAAGATTTCAGGAAAAGAGGGTTTACGGTGGAGGGTCCCCTTTCCTCTGATACCGCCTTCTTAAAAAGGGATGAGTATGATGTTTACCTTTGTATGTATCATGATCAGGGGATTATACCCTTTAAATTGCTCTCCTTTCATAAGGGTGTAAATATGACCCTCGGATTACCTATACTACGCGTTTCTCCCGATCACGGGACAGCCTACGATATAGCTTGGAAGGGTATTGCGGATTACGGATCCTCTCTTAAAGCCCTTGAACTGATTGAGGAATTAACCGTTAAGTGCAAAAAGGTTTCTTAGTTGGACCTTGGGCAGTCTGAAGTCATTCTCCGCAAGCAGGTCCACACCGCATCTTAGATTCTTAATCCATTCTATAAAACCTTTGACAGCTTCCTTTCCTTCAATTATTGCACCATGCTGGGGTGCCATCCTTTCTATATCCAATTCTCTTGCCATCTTTGCCCACAGCCTGCATACCTTATTTGAAGCCATATATCTTTTATGGAAACCCTCCATGTATTTGATATGGCTTTCAATATTATCCGTTTCAAGATAATCCATTCCCACCGATGCACCGAGATCTCCCGAGAAAAGGGTCTTTGAAAGGGGGTCATAAACTTGGAAGTTACCCGGAGAATGTAAGAAGTGTGCGGGGAGGACAAAAAGGTTTAAATCCGAAAGGTTGATTACGCATCCTTCATCACCGACGGAAACGATCCTTCCTTCAAGCCATGAGTTTAAACCGAAGTGAGGTATAAACCTTGTCCACAACTTTGAGATTACGGCGTAGGCTTTGGTGGTCATAAGCCAACCGTTCAGGGACGCCACTATATCGGGATCCTGATGGGAAAGGATTATGTATTCAAGATCTTCCTTGGGATTTATAATTGAGGAGATATCCTCAAAGAGTCTGTGGTAAGTTCGGTTTCCTCCGGGATCAAGCAAAACAGCTTTTCCTTTATGGATGATCAGATATTGATTGCTCTGAATCGCATCCTTTGGGGAATGTTCCGGAAACATATAAATCTTATGGTCTTTTGAATCAAAAATTAACCTTCCCATAACCTCCTCCTTTCTTATTTGGTTTCTCGTGGATAAAAGTATGTTAACACTTCCTATAAAACTTTGTATAATATACTACCCCTTTTGTGGAGGTGTCCACCATGGAGATGTGGATAAAGATTAACGGTGAAAAAAGGAAACTTCAGGGTTCCTTTTTAAAGGTAATGGAAGAAATTTACAACAGCGGAGAAGGGGAAATTTCCCTTCTGGCATTCAACGCGGGGACAAAGGAGAGGAGAAGATTGAAAAGACTCCTGAGATGGTATGATAGGGATTTAAGGGAGATTGCAAGGCAGGTGCTTATCAAGTATTACAAAAGTGACAGAAGGAAGTTAAAAAGAAGGATAGATGAGTTGAAGAAAAGGGCAAGATATATTTCAAAGGGTCAGATATATTACTGCTCGAGGATAATGAAAGAAGTTGAAGATCTTAAAAAAGAGATGGGGGAGATAGACAAAAAGATCGGTGCTTTGCAGAATAAATAACCTATCTTTTATTCTATGAGCTTGAAGAATATAAGAAATTTTTCCATAATAGCCCATGTTGATCACGGTAAATCAACCCTCGCGGACCGCCTTCTTGAGTTTACGGGAACCATATCGGAGAGGGAAAAAAGGGAACAGCTCCTTGATACGCTTGAGGTTGAGAGAGAGAGGGGCATAACCGTAAAGCTTCAGGCTGTCAAGATGTACTATAAAGCGGAAGACGGAGAAACCTATACATTGCACCTTATAGATACACCGGGTCATGTGGACTTTTCCTATGAGGTTTCAAGGGCGCTTGCCGCATGTGAGGGTGCCTTACTTCTCATTGATGCTACTCAGGGTATTGAGGCGCAAACGGTTGCCAACTTTTGGAAGGCGGTGGAGGAGGATCTTGTAATAATACCCGTAATAAACAAGATAGATTTGCCTTCTGCAAATATAGAAAGAGTTTCAAAACAGATTGAGGAAGTACTCGGTCTTGATCCTTCCGAGATCATACTCACATCCGCCAAGGAGGGGATAGGTATAAAGGAAATACTTGAGGCTATAATTAAGCGAATACCCCCGCCCAAGGAAGAAGACGATAACAGGCTCAAGGCTCTTATCTTTGATTCTTACTATGACCCATACAGGGGTGCGGTTGCCTTTGTGAGAATATTCAGCGGAGAGGTTAAGCCGGGTACTAAGATAATGCTGTTTTCAACGGGTAAAGAGTTTGAGGTTACGGAAGTGGGTGCCCAGATGCCTTTTATGAAAAAATTGGAGAAGCTGTCCGCTGGAGATGTCGGATACATTTCCGCTTCCATAAAGGATGTGAGGGATATAAGGGTGGGGGATACGATAACAGATGCAAAAGATCCTGTTGATAAACCTGTTCCCGGATTTAAGCCTGCAAAACCTGTTGTGTTTGCGGGTATATATCCGACGGGTGATACAACCTATGAGGAGTTGAGGGATGCCCTTGAAAAATATGAAATAAATGATGCTTCCGTTTACTTTGAGCCGGAAAGTTCGCCCGCCCTCGGTATGGGTTTCAGGGTAGGATTCCTCGGATTACTGCACATGGAGATAGTTCAGGAAAGGTTGGAAAGAGAGTACGGGGTTAGCATGATAACCACCGCTCCCAATGTCGTTTACAGGATAAAGTTGAAGCATAGGGATGATATAAGGGAGATAAGGAATCCTTCCGAACTGCCCGATAATATGGGACTTGTTGAATATATAGAAGAACCCTTTGCAAAGGTTACGATCATAGTGCCTTCCGAGTATGTAGGTTCTATAATGCAACTGTGTCAGGAGAAGAGAGGTATTCAGAAGAATTTTTCATATATGGATAAGAATACTGTTGTTCTTGAGTATGAGTTGCCCCTCTCTGAGATAATAATGGACTTCCACGATAAAATAAAAACCCTTTCAAGGGGTTTTGCCTCTTATGACTACGAGATTGTAGGCTACAGAAAAGAAGATCTCGTAAGGCTCAATGTGTTCTTGAATAAACAACCTGTTGACGCCCTGTCTTTTATAGTACACAGGGATAAGGCTTACAGGAGGGCAAGGCAGATAGTGGAAAAACTTAAAGAAGTTATCCCGCGTCAGCTTTTTGAAGTAAATGTGCAAGCGGGAATAGGAAATAAGATAATTGCTTCCGAGAGAATACCCCCCTTAAGGGCTAATGTTACCGCCAAATGTTACGGCGGTGATGTAACGAGAAAGAAGAAGCTACTTGAAAAACAAAAAGAAGGCAAAAAAAGAATGAAACAGTTCGGTAAGGTTCAGCTACCTCAGGAGGCTTTCCTTTCAATCCTTTCCGTTGATTAATTTCACGGAAAGTTCATGCTTTTACAATCTCGCCGATCTATTATAATGTATCAGGAGGCGGGCGATGAAAGAGAAATATTGGACTATCCTTGTGGTCGGTTATGACGGTAAGAGGATTAAGTCCTTCCGCATAAGGAAGTCCCTGTTTAAAGCCTTCCTTCTATTCACCGTCGGTATATTCTCTTACATAGCTATTGCCTCCTTCGGTATGTATAAACTGGATCAGAAGGTCGCTTCCCTTGAGAAGGAAAGGGATATGTTAACGGAAGAGCTTAAAACGGTTATGAGAGAAAATGCGAGACTATTTGCGATCACGGAGAAGGTTAGGAACATAGAAGAAAATCTTTTAAAAATAGATTCTTTCCTTCGTAAAAGGGGTATAAGAAAGGTAAAATATGCGGTGGGTGGAAGTTCACCTTATGGTGATGATGATATATTTAAATATCTTGATATAAATTATCTTACTTTTCTTGAAGGAAGATCCGCGAAGCTGATAAAAACATTAAGGAATATTCCCCTCGGCTATCCCGTTTACGGCAGGATAACTTCAAGATACGGATACAGGATAGATCCTTTTACGGGTAAGTATGAATTTCACAAGGGTGTTGATATAAGGGCAAGGTACGGGGCGCCCGTCAGGGCTACAGCGGACGGCATTGTGGAATTTGCGGGCAAGCATCCGGGTTACGGCAAGATGGTCATAATAAGACACAGGTACGGTTTTAAAACCCTTTATGCCCATCTTTCAAAGATTAAGACAAGGGCGGGGAGAAGGGTTAAGGTCGGTACCGTAATAGGTTATGTGGGATCAACGGGTAAATCTACCGGACCCCATCTTCACTATGAGGTTCGCAGGTATAAAAGATCCAAAAATCCTGTACACTATTTAGTAATGAGGTAATATAATGTTCGGAGGTAAAAAGGAACCCGTGAGAAAAAACAGCGAAGAGATAAGGACGCTTATAGGTGAGGGATGTGTTTTTGAAGGTAATCTGACCATATCTTCCTCCGCCCGTATTGACGGTCATGTAAAGGGAAATGTTAAAGGACAGGGGACCCTCGTTATAGGTGAGAGCGGACAGATTGAGGGGGATATAGAATCTTCCGAGCTTATAATCTACGGAAAAGTTACCGGAAATGTAAAGACACCCCGCCTTTACCTCAAGGAAGGTGCCCATCTAAACGGAGATATTCAAACCGACACCCTTGTAATTGAAGAGGGGGCGGTTTACAACGGAAAGTGTCAGATGGGGATGGCAAGGGAATCATTTGTTATGGAGGAAGAGTAATTCCTTTGCCTTAACCAGTCTGACTATCATCTCATTGGAGGGAACGGGTATATTCTTTTCCGTAGCCAGTTTATATATAGCGCCGTTTAATGCATCAATTTCTGTTTTCTCCTTCTTAATATCCTTTAGCATGGAAGGGAAGTGTTCCCTTGTGGGAGGGATCAGCTTTTCATAAAATATCTTCCTATATTCATCCGCATCTTTATAGCTGGATTCAATACCGTGAGCATTCATCACTTTGAATATTTCTTCTATAATGTCGTCCATTATCTCCTTTGTATAAGGAATATCCGCGAGGTTTCCATAAGTGGTTTCAAGTAAGGCGCCGAGCGGATTAAGTGCGCAGTTATATATGATTTTGTCCCATAAAAGTTTATAAACCTCTTCTTCGTATCTTGAAGGTATTCCCGCCTCATTGAAGAGATTAACAATCTTTTCTATTTTTTCCCTTTCTATTTTCTTTGAAGGATCACCTATTGCAACATCGTCCGCGCATACGGTTACATTCACCGTATGCTCATCAACGATCTCCGCACCGAATATAATTCTTGCAAGCAAAAC
>WFWF01000081.1 GCA_015491275.1 Aquificales bacterium
AAATTCTGTGTACATCTTCCTCTTTCCCTGATGAGAAAAATATCACATCACCTTCTTTAGCTCTATTCCTTTCAAGTATGGCTTTTATCTCCTTTTCTTTTAAAAACTTGGTTATAGGTGATACAAGATTTCCCGCCTCTACTTTTATCCATGCAAGACCGGGAGCACCAAGCCCCTTTACAAACTCTGTCAGTTCATCTATCTCCCTTCTTGATAAATTTCCGTTATTAAAATTTATTGACTTTACAATACCCCCTTCCTCTATAGCTGTCCTGAAAACCCTGAATTCCGTATCTTTTAAAACATCGGTTAGATCAACAAGCTTTAGTCCAAACCTTCTATCTGGCTTGTCTGTCCCGTAAAGGGAAATAGCCTCATCGTAGGACAACCTGTCAAAGGGTCTTTTCAATTCAACACCGATAAGCTTCTTAAAAAGGACACATATAAGCTCCTCACATATCTCCATAACATCCTCTTCATCCACAAAGGACATCTCAAAATCTATCTGGGTGAATTCCGGTTGTCTGTCAGCTCTAAGATCCTCATCCCTCAAGCATTTTACAATCTGGAAGTATCTGTCAAATCCCGCTACCATCAATATCTGTTTGAAAAGTTGAGGAGACTGAGGCAGTGCATAAAATTTATGGGGATGTAAACGGGAGGGTACGATAAAATCCCTTGCACCCTCCGGAGTTGATTTCGTTAAAAAGGGTGTTTCTATCTCAATAAATCCTTTACTATCAAAGAATCTTCTTACTATCTGATAAACCTTGTGTCTGAAAAGTATATGCTCCCTCATTGTTTCCCTTCTTAGATCAAGATATCTGTATCTCAACTTCAATTCCTCGGAGACATGAGTTTCCTCATCTATGGGAAAGGGCGGGACTTCCGAAGTATTAAAGATTTCCAACTCTCTTATTACCACTTCAACATATCCGGTTTTCAGTTTAGGGTTTTCCGTCCCCTCTGGCCTTCTTCTTACATCACCCCTTATACCTACAACAAATTCGGGCCTTAACTTACTAACCTTGTCGTAAAGCTTAGTATCATCTTTCTCCTCAATAACACACTGAACTATACCCGTCCTGTCCCTGAGATCCAGGAATATAACACCCCCGTGATCCCTTATCCTGTGAATCCACCCGCACAATGTAACGGTTTTTCCAACATAGGAAAGGCTTACTTCACCGCAGTATTTATCCCTTTTCATCTCTATGAGTACAATATTTTAACATCATAAGGCAGGGATAAAATATTTACATGTACGGTCTTCTTATCAAAATAAGAAATTATGCATACGACAAAGGCATTATTAAACAGAAAAAACTACCCCTCCCAGTTATATCCGTGGGTAATCTCTCCGTAGGGGGTAGCGGCAAGACATCTACAGTAAGATTCATAGCGGAACATCTGTCATCAGATAACAGGATATGTATATTGTTGAGAGGTTATAAAAGAAAGAGTAAAGGTCCCTTGATTGTTTCAAGGTGGGGCAAGATAGAAGCGAATATAGAAGAAGGCGGTGATGAAGCCTCTATGCTTGCAAAACTATTACCGGACACATCGGTTGTAGTTGCGGAAAATAGATATGAAGGCGGTATGTATGCAGTAAAAGAGTTGGATCCGGATATTTTTATTCTTGATGATGGGTTCCAACACAGAAGTCTTCATAGAGATTTAGATATAGTCCTTCTCAGAAAACGGGATATTAAAGACAGACCTATACCATTCGGAAGGTTAAGAGAACCTTTTTCTTCCCTTTCAAGAGCGGACGCCCTAATCCTGTCCTATCAGGAGATAGAACCATTTGAGATTAATATAAATAAACCGGTGTTTAAGATGTACAGATATTTTAAAAGGTTATATAACCCTATCAAGGGATTCGGAAATATAGATGAAGGTATGCTTGGGATAGAATGGATAGCCTTTTCGGGACTCGGTGATAACGATCAATTTTTTGTAACATTGGAGAAATTGGGTTTCAACCTCACGGAAAAGATATCCTTTAGGGACCATTATGATTACAAAAACTTCAGACCCAGATCGGGAAATATGTACATCACGACGATGAAGGATATATTCAAGCTTGAACCATCAGAGAATATCTACGCCCTTGATGTTGAGGTGAAGATAGAGGGATTAATAGAATTTATTAAAAACAAATTATCACGATTATTTATAATAAGATAAGCGGTTGCTTAGGGGAAGAGGAGGTAGCCATTTTGCAAAAGATAGTAATTATATTGGCAATCCTTATAGGAATAAGCGGTTGCGGCACTTCAAAAAAGAAAAGCATAACTTTAAAAGAGGATAGCAAAAATATAGTTCAAAAAACATGCGGTCGGTGTCACTCACTTAAGGTGGGGGATGAATATTTAGTAAAGGTGGAGGGAAAGCCGGAAATCCGTCTGCTAAAAGGTAAGGACAGGGAGGAATGGGCAAGAACCGTAATGAGAATGAAAAATATATACGGCTGTAAAGTAGAGGAAAAAGATTTTGACAAAATAGTCAACTTCCTTTATCAGGAAGCGGGACCGGGAAGTGAAATAAATATAACGAAGGTTGAAGATGAAGAACTCTTAAAATTAGCCTGTGGAACATGTCACGGCATAGTAATAATAGACGCAAACAACCCAACAAACACCATAATGAGAGTAACAAAGAGCCCCTTAGGAGGAGACATAAAAATACCAGCAGGAAAACAAGACTGGTCTGATACGGTAAGGAGAATGGTAGAAAAGAACGGATGCGCCATACCCGGAGGAACACAAGGACAAATATTTGCAAGAATAGTAAACTGGCTAAACACCAATGTAGGACCAAATGTAGGACAACACCTTGACCCCAACACAGCAACAGGACAACAACTGACACAAGTCTATTGCGGAGCATGTCACGGAATAATAATAAACGGACAAAGAATAACAACAGGAAACAAATACTGGGACATAGAACTACCCCTGAACAAAGACGCAAAAGGATGGAGAGAGACAGTAGAGAAGATGATCTACAAAAACAACTGCCCAGTACCCGGGGGTATAAACGGACAAGCGGTTGACAAAATAGTGAACTACCTCTCCAACCTTGCAATACCACAGCCAGATCTCACGACAAAGACAGGGCAAGAACTGACCCAAATGTTTTGCGGACAATGTCACGGATTAGTAGTAGCAAACCAAAGGATAACCCTCAATGCCATAGGAGTTGATGTAACCCTATTGGACGGAAAACAACAAGGAACAAGGAACGATTGGGCATTTACCGTAGCCAGGATGATAGAGAAGAACGGGTGTCCCGTACCAGGGGGAGTTAACGACTGCAGTGTGGATCCCAACACACCCTATTGCAAGATAGTGAACTATCTTGAGAACAACTTTGGACCCGGGTGTTGTGGGGATGTATCAACATGGAGTGATGAGAAGATAGTGAAGTCTGTATGCGGTTCATGTCATGGGATAAGGGGGTATGAGAGGATACTGACTGTGAGTCCTGGACTTGACATGTGGTTATTTGATGGTAAGGATCAGCAGGATTGGGAGATAACGGTGGGGAGGATGATAAATGT
>WFWF01000082.1 GCA_015491275.1 Aquificales bacterium
CAGATAGGGGAACCCTTGGAAGTTTATAAAGATCCGAAAACACCCTTTGTTGCGGGTTTCCTCGGATTCCCGCCCATGAATGTTGTGTCAAGGAAAGTGTTTTTAAAGGATGGAAAGCCCTACATAAAACTTGGAAATTGGGAATATCCCGTTGAAGGGTATGAGGGTGAAGAGATTGTTATTGGTATAAGACCGGAATATATAAGTTTGAGGAAGGGGAAAAGCTTTGTTATAACTTCCGTTGAAAGAATAGGAAATGAAACACTTGCCTATCTTGAGGGTGATGGCGTACGACTTGTGGTGAAAGTAAAGGGTATTTATGTTAAAGAAGGCGATAGGGTTGATATAGCGGTGTATAAATTTAAGATTTTTTTATAATAATTTTCCATGTATGACTTAATAATTGTGGGTGGAGGTCCCGCGGGCATATCCGCGTCCATTTATGCTGCACGGAAAAAGATGAATTTTCTGCTTGTATCAAGAGATATAGGAGGGCAGGTCCTTACCTCTGGAAATATTGAAAATTATCTCGGTTTTTCGGAGGTTGACGGTGTACAGCTGGTGGAGAGGATGATAGAGCACATGAACAGGTTTAAGATAGCACCCCTTTCCGATGAGGTGACAGCCATAGAGAAGATGGTAAAGGGTTTCAGACTTAGGACCTTATCGGGTAAAATCCTTGAGGCGAGAACAGTACTTCTGTGCACCGGTTCGGAACACAGAAAACTGGGCGTTCCGGGTGAGAAGGAATTTACGGGTTTTGGTGTTTCTTACTGTTACACATGTGATGCACCCTTTTACAGGGATAGATCTGTGGTGGTTGTGGGGGGAGGTAATGCGGGATTTGAAGCTGCGGAGCAACTTCTCCAGTATGCTAAGCATATAACAATAGTTGAGCTTACGGATACCCTCAGGGCGGATGAAATATTAAAGGAGAAGGTTTTATCAAGCGATAAGGTAAAGGTTCTTCTTAGACACGGTGTTAAGGAGATAAAGGGTGACAATCAAAGGGGAGTTACCGCGGTAATTCTTGAAGACTTGGAGAAGGGGGAGATTTATGAGTATCCTACCGAAGGTGTTTTTGTTGAGATAGGATTAGTTCCCAACACGGATCTTGTGGAGAATTTGGATGTTATAAGGAACGATAGGAAGGAGATAATTGTTGATTGTAATAATAGAACCTCTGAGAAGGGTATATACGCTGCGGGTGACTGTACGAATGTGGTCGCAAAGCAGATAATAACCGCAGCGGGTGAAGGGGCAAAGGCTTTACTGTCCGTTTATCACGACCTCACTTACGGCTATCATAATTAGAAAAGAATTCCCTTAATCTTTCTATTCCTTCCTTAAGCTCCTCTTCCCTGCGCGTGTAAGACAGCCTTATATACTTCTTTGTCTCATTTTCTCCGAAATCAACACCCGGCGTTACCGCAACCCTTGCCTTTTCAAGTATTTCCTTTGAAAGCTTTAAAGAATCCTTATGAAATCTTTCCGTTTTTACCCACAGATAAAAGGCACCCTCTGGGTGCACCTTAATATCAAGGAAGTCCTTAATTCCGTTATACAATATGTCCCTTCTCCTTTTGAATGTTTCCCTTATCTTATTGAGATATTCATAATCAAAGGCACCGAGGGCTGCATATTGGCTTAATGTCGGGGTTGAGATAAACATGTTCTGAATTATTATCTCAGCCTTTCTTACCAACCTTTCGGGTAGGATCATCCACCCTATTCTGAAACCTGGCATGCAGAAGAATTTGGAGAAGCCGTTTATAACTATTACATAATCGGAAAAGGCTAAGGCTGTAGTATAGGGTTTTTCATAAATGAGTCCGTGATATATCTCATCTGATATAAGATATATACCTTTTTCGTGGCAAACCTCCACTATTCTTTTTATCTCTTCCTTTCCGTAAACAGCACCCGTAGGATTTACGGGGGAAGATATATGAAGCACCTTTATATTATCGGGAATTTCTTCGGGTTTTAGTTTGTATCCGTTTTCTTCCTTCGTATTTATAAAGAGGGGTTCAAAACCGAGAATTCTTGCTATGTTTTTATAACAGGGATAAGAAGGGTCGGTTAAACCTATCTTGTCACCGTCCGTTGCCAGCAGGGTATATGCAACTGTGAAAGCTCCAGAGGTTCCGGGTGTAATCGCAATCCTTTCCGGAGAAATTTCAACACCGTAGAATCTGTAGTAGTGTTCCGCTATCTTTTCCCTAAGCTCCTTTATTCCGAGGGACGGTGTATAGCCTTGTCTTTTTTCCTTTATAGCCCTTTCAAGATTTTCATAGACTGAGGGAGGGGGTTCAAGATCCGGTTCTCCTATTTCCATATGAATGCAATCCTTAATATTTTTTGCTTTTGATAATATGTCCATTACGAGGAAGGGGGATACATGAGATAGGCGATCCATTTTCCGCTTAAAGTGGCCCAGGGCGGAATCGAACCGCCGACACCCCGGTTTTCAGCCGGGTGCTCTACCAACTGAGCTACCGGGCCTTTGGAATTATTATATTATATTCCCGGAACTTAAGGTGTGTTTGGCTTTTTATATATCTTATAAGGAAAAAATATGTATAAATTTTGTATATGAAAAAAACAGTTCTTATCACAGGAATCAAGAGGATAGGTGGATATATATGTGAATATCTCTTAAGTAAAGGCTACAATGTTTCCGCTGCTTACAGGAGATCTAATGATTACCTCAGGTATGTTAATAATGAGAGCCTTTTTCTTATAAGGGCGGATCTAAGTGATTCTGACACTTACAAGGAAGTTGTTGATAAGACATGGGAAAGATTCGGTAGGATAGACGCCTTTATACATCTTGCCTCTCCCTACTGTAGGACTCCGTGGGATAAAATTACGAAAGAATCACTTTATGACCATTTCAGACCTATAACAGAAGCCTTTTTGTTTATTTCAAAGTATTGTGCGGATTATATGCTTAAAAACGAAGGTGATGTAAAGGGGAGAATAATAGCTTTTGGCGATTGGGCTGTTACCAATACACCCTATAAGGGTTATGTTTCCTATTTTGTCTCAAAGGGTGCCCTTCATACCGCAGTAAAGGTCCTTGCAAAGGAGTTGGCTCCCTATATACTTGTAAATTGTATAGCTTTGGGTCCTGTCTTAAAGGCTGAAGGTATGTCTGAAGAAGAGTGGAAGGGACTTTTAAAAAGAACACCCCTGAGAAGGAAGGTTCCCCTTGAGGATATAGGGTTGCTTGTGGATTATTTGCTGAGGGTTGAGGGTATGACGGGCGAAATAATAAATCTTGATAGCGGAAGGCATATTGCAGGTTCTGGGATTTGAGTTACTCTATGTTTGCGGATTGCTGTTTTATACTATCTATTTCCGTTTTTAAATCAACAACTATCTTACTGAGATCTGGCACCTTGCTTCCTATGGTGTTTACCTCTCTGTACATCTCCTGGGTAAGGAATTCAATCTTCCTTCCTATCTCTCCCTCCGTACCTATAAGCTTGTTTAACTCCTTAAGATGGCTCTCAAGTCTTGTTATCTCCTCTTGTATATCATATCTCTGCAACAGGAACATTATCTCATTTAGTACGACAGGAGACTCTTTGTCAAGCTTAAGCTCTTCAGCCCTCTCAAGTATCTTCCTTTTTATCTCCTCGTTGTATTTTTCCCTGTTTTGTTTTACCTCTTCAAGTAAATTCCTTATCTTTTCAGCCCTTCCCCTTATATCCGAAGCGAGATAACTTCCCTCTATTGACCTTGATTCAACAAGACTATCCATAGCCTTCTTGAATGCTTGAATAACCACATTCTGTACAGATTCATCAAGTTCCATTTTTTGCTTCTCTGCCAATCTCCATGCAAATTCAAAAACCTGATCGTGGGACAGATGAAGTTCAAGCTCCTCCGCCATAACCCTTATTGTTTCAACGCCGAGGATGAGTTTTTGAATATTGAGGGGAGTTAGCACCTGCTTTGAATCTATATCTATGGATATGGTTACTGATCCCCTCTTTATCTTCTCCTTAAGCATATCCCTTAAGCTCTGTTCTAAGGGTATGAGAAAGGAAGGGGCTTTCAGGTGAATATCAAGGCCTTTACCGTTTACGGATTTTATTACAACCACAGCCTTCCAGTTCTCGTCTTCAAACTCACCTTTGCCGAAACCTGTCATACTTTGCATAGGATAACATTGTATAACTTTCAGCCTTGAAAGAATCCTTTTATTTCATACGAACAGCGAGGACACCTGCCACCTTTTATTCTGTTTTCAATAACAGTAAAGATCCTTCTTCTTATCAAGATCTCCCCGCATGAGGGACAGTAGGTATGTTCGTATCTATCCGTATCAATGTTTCCCAGATATATGTATTCAAGCCCTGCTTCTTTACCTTTTTCATAGGCGTACAGCATGTCTTCCAAGGGGGTAACGGGCAAATCTTTAGCTTTATAGTATGGAAAGAATCGTGATATGTGCCAAGGCACCCATGGAGCAAGCTCTTCGGAGATCCATTTTGCTATATTTTCTATCTGGTTCCTTGTTAAATATTCAGGTACCATCAAAGTAGTAAGCTCAAGCCATTTTCCTGCTTTGAAGACCTTCTTAATGTTTTTCAGAATAGGTTCAAGTTTTGCACCCGAGTATTTCCTGTA
>WFWF01000083.1 GCA_015491275.1 Aquificales bacterium
AGAGCTCTGTCAATGCACACATTGGCTCCTATTTCAACACCGTCATCTATGATAACCCTGCCTATGTGATTTAGCTTTATAACACCTTTATCGGTAATGTGATAGCCGAAACCGTCCGCACCTATAACCGTACCGCTGTGAATCCTTACATCTTTACCTATGATGGTACGCGGATATATGTGAACACCACTGAATATAACCGTATTTTCACCTATGTATGTTCCCTCACCCACATAGGTAAAGGGGTAGATCTTTACCCCTTTCTCTATAATAACACCTTCACCTACATATACATAGGGACCTACATAAACATCCCCCCCTATTACCGCACCTTGACCGATAACCGCCTTATCGGATATACCCGAAGGGTGTTTCTCTTTAAAAAATTTGGAAAGAAATAGAGCAAGGGCGTGTTTTACATCACTGACAATTATATAGTTGCGCCGGTTCACCTCTCCGCTTACAACAACTGGAGATTCTGATGGAACTTTCTCCGTATCTTCTATTTTGGCACAGAATACTATATCTTCCTCTGATGCCTTTCCCGGAACTCCCACCCCCTTTACCTCATAGTATGGATCGCCTATAAGCTTTCCTCCTACAACCTCTGCTATCTCTCCGAGTTTCATTTTATACTGTCAAGGGCATTAAGGACCTCTGAGGTTATATCACTTATCTTATTCCCTCTATAAAGAAAAACCGCACAGTCAACAACTCCATCGTATCCCTTTTGAACCGCCACTTGCTCAACAACCTTCTTTACCTCTTCAAGAACCTGATTTTCCAGCTGTTCTTTTAGAGAGGCTATCTCCCTCTGGGCTTTCTGTTGAAGCTCAAAACCTTCAGCCTCTATCCTTTGATACTCCTTTATTTTTTCCTCCTTAGCCTGCTGACTTATAGCCTTACTCTCTATCTGTTTTTTTAATTCTTCAAGCCTTCTCCTTTTAGATTCAAGCTCCTTTTGAAATTCTATAACCTTCGCCCTTAGCTTATCTTGAGCCTCCTTAACCCTTTTTGAATCCTTTAAAAGCGTAGTTGTATCAACACAGGCGAGCTTAACAGCAGAAAAAGAAAAATTAAACAAAACCGAAAATAAAAGGGAAAATAAAAAAAGTCTAAACATATCTCTCTCCTTTTAATTTATAAGCTCAAGGAGATCTTCCTCCCTTGGTACACCGCTTACTATTCTGCCGTTCATACCCACCAATGTGGGCGTACCCGTAACACCCATCTGATGAGTCAAGAATTGAAGGTTATCCCTTACAGCCTTCTTACCCGCTTCACACTGTTTTTTCTCACTCTTGTATTTCTTGTAAAGCTTCTCAAGTTCCTCCTTGCTCATCAACTCTTTAAATCCCTTCTTATCGCATATAAGACCCACCGATTTGGCAAAAGCCTCTGGATGTATGGGAAGGGGGAAAAGTATAACCTTTATCTTTACATTGTGCTTTTTGGCAAACTCCTCAAGAATTGGCTCAGTTCTTTTACAGAAGGGACAATCGGGATCCGTTATGTAATATATGTATTTGGTACCTTCACCGTAGGTGAAGTTTACCCTCTTTTCAAGCTCCGCAAGTATATTTTTATCAACTTTCATATACTGTCTTGCAACTTCACGGGTGAGGTTTTTCCTCGTATCTATCTCTAAAAGATTCCCCGCAAGTATATATTTGGCTTCGGGGTCAATGTAGAAGACTATGGGCTGATTTCTGACCTTAACCACGACCTGGCAAAGGCCCCTTATCTGCTTCAAGGGAGAGATGTCCTCAACCGTATAACTCCCAGAGATAAGTCCCTTTACCGCCTCCCTTACCTCATCTTCCGATGGGCAGGAACCGCCAAATCCCTGGCAACTTGCACTTAAGAACAGGGGCAAAACAAGACCAACAAGGATAAACTTTTTCATAGCATCCTCCTTTATACAGTGCCCTCTCTCTTTGCCATATTTCTTTTTATTATATACTCCTTTCTAACGATAGCCCTGTTTAAAGCATCAACGAAGGCATCAACGCTTGCCTTTATAACATCCGTATCGGTACCCCTGCCCGAAGCCTTGACTTCTCCGAGTTCAAGAACAACCCTCGCTTCCGCCATCGCTTCTGTATCAGGTGTGAGGGCTTTTATGGAGTAATCAAGCAGTCTCGGTTTTATATCAAGAGCTTTAATAATCGCTTTTATAGTCGCGTCAACGGGTCCGTTGCCTGTTGAAGTTGCAGTCCTCTCCTCGCCTTTATACTCCAATTTAACTGTTGCGGTGGGTACTATGGCATCACCGCTTTGTACCTGAAAATGTATAACCTTAACCGGCTCCTCCTCTCCTGTTTTGAAAAAGTCCTCATATATAAGGGCTTCAATATCCTCGTCATAAACCTCCTTCTTCTTATCCGCAAGGGCTTTAAACTTTTCAAATATCCTGTCAAGATCCTCTTCCGTAAATCTTACACCCATCTCCTCAAGTTTTTTCCTTAGTGCATGCCTTCCCGAATGTTTGCCCAACACTAACCTGCTCATAGGAAAGCCCACATCCTCCGGATTTATAATCTCATAGGTTAGAGGGTGGGAAAGGACACCG
>WFWF01000084.1 GCA_015491275.1 Aquificales bacterium
AACATTTCAAATTAAATATTGCTTTAACATTGCTTATGCAATAAATATTGGAGTATGAAGAAAGTTCTAAAGATAGAGGATATGACATGTGTCAACTGTGCAAAGGTAATAGAAAAGCATATCTCAAAGGTTGAAGGTGTTGAAAATATAAAGGTGTCCTTTACACTGAAGCAGGCGGAGATAGAGTTTAATGAATTCCTTATCAGTGAAGAGGAGATAGTAAGAGAGATAGAAAAGCTCGGCTACAGGATAAAGAGAGATCTAAAAAGCAGGATAAAGGAAGAGTACATACTTATCTTTTGCATTATTGCATCTGTTTATTTTGTTTCGGATATGTTTCTGCCCATTCCTGCATCTCCGTATATACAGCTTCTTTTATCAACATTTGTTCAGATTATAGGAGGTTACGGGTTCTACCTTAAGGCTTTTAAAGCATTAAAAGAAGGCATTGGCAATATGGAAGTTCTTGTTTCCGTAGGTACAACGGGCGCTTATATATATAGCATCCTTGCTTTCCTTCATATAATTGAAAGCACCCCTTTTTTTGAAACGCCCGTTTTCATAATCACCTTTGTAAGGCTCGGAAAATTTATTGAGGAAAAAATAAAAAACAGGGCATTGAAGGATCTGTTTTCCTTAGCTCACCTAACGGTTGAAGATTTCAAGATAATCAGAAACGGAAAGGATGAATTGGCAAATATAAATGAGATTAAAAAGGGTGATATCCTTGAACTCAAAAGCGGAAATCTTTGTCCTGTTGATGGTGCAATAGTTGAAGGTGATGCATACATTAATGAAAGTATAGTAACTGGTGAGGGACTACCTGTTTACAAAAGGAAAGGGGACAAAGTAATATCAGGTTCCATACTGGAAGGTGGTAAAGTACTCATAAAGGTAGAAAAGCCATTTAAAGAAAGTTATGCTTTTCAGTTATCAAAGGCAGTTGCTTCAACCTTTTCAAAAAAACCTAAAATACAACGGCTTGCTGACAAGGTATCCACCTACTTTGTGGAAGGCGTTATACTTTTTTCCTTCTTCACTTTTATCTTCTGGTTCTTGGTATCGGGTGATATATATAAAAGTATCCAGTTTACCCTGTCCATCTTGGTTGTTTCGTGTCCGTGTGCACTCGGAATAGCCACTCCCCTTGCTATAACTTCTGGGGTCAGCAAGGCTCTTAAAAATGGAGTAATTATAAGGGACACTTCAATATTTGAAAAATTGCCTTTCGTTGACATATTCATATTTGACAAAACTGGAACATTAACGGAAGGTAAAATGTCCGTTGAAAAGGTTGATGTGTTTGATAAAAAAGGACTCGGAATTGCCCTTTCAATAGAAAGCACATCAAACCACCCCATAGCAAAAGCAATCTATGAATTCTGTAAGGAGAGGGTTAAGGATGCTCCAGATTTGAGAAACTGTAAGGAGATAAAAGGATTCGGAGTAAAATGCGGAGAGTATATAGCAACAAGTGTTTCAAAGTGGGGTATTGAAAATAAGGACGGTTACATAACCGTGGGTGTTGGGACAGAAGAAAAACCCTTCGCAATCTTTTATCTGAAGGATAAAATAAGGAAAGAAGCTAAGGAAGTAATCTCCTTTATAAAAAATAGGGGGATAAAGACGGTTCTTTTAACGGGTGACTCAAGGAGGCAGGCTATGAAGGTAGGGAAGGAATTGGGAATAGATGAAATATATGCTGACAGTAAGCCGGAGGACAAGCTTAATATAATTGAGCTGTTTCAGAACAGAGGCCATAAGGTGGCAATGGTGGGTGACGGTATAAATGATGCTCTTGCACTTGCAAAGGCGGATGTTTCAATAGCGGTAGCCGAAGGTGCGGATATAGCTAAAAGGGCGGGTGATGTTGTTTTAATTGAAGGAATTAAAACAATTCCCTATCTTATTACACACTCCGATAAAACCTACACAAGGATAAAACAAAACCTTATGTGGGCTTTTGTTTATAACCTGCTTGCCATTCCCCTTGCTGGAGGATTCTTTTCTTGGGCTGGGCTTGTAATAAAACCCGAAATTGCGGGGATGATGATGGCTTTGTCATCCCTCAGTGTTGTTATAAACTCTATAAGGAAGTGATGTTATAATCCTTACAATCCTATGTTTAAGAAAGCTTGGGAAGGCAGATTTTCTGAAGAAACGGATAAATTCGTTGAAGAATTTACAGAATCAATAAGGTTTGACAAGAGACTTGCCCTTTACGATGTCTTGCAAAATAAAGCCCATGCAAAGGCGTTGTACAGGGCGGGTGTGCTTAAGGAAGAGGAGTTTAAAAATATCCTCAGAGCTTTGGAAGAGATAGAAAACGACATAAAGGAGGGAAAGATTAACTGGAAAAAGGAGTATGAGGATGTACACATGAATATAGAGGCGGAGCTTATAAATAGAATAGGTAAGGCGGGAGGCAAGATACATACCGCAAGATCAAGAAATGATCAAGTGGCAACGGATGTTAAGCTTTACATAAAAGAAAGCATAAAAGAGATAAAAGACCTTCTAAGAAGGTTGAGAATAGAACTTATTAAGAAGGCGGAAAAATATATAGATGTTGTTATGCCTTCCTACACACACCTTCAAAAAGCTCAGCCCATAAGAGCTTCCCTGTACTTTCTAAGCTTCAGAGAAGCCTTCTTGTATGATTCTCTTAGATTTTCCAATGCCTATGTTACATCTGATAATATGCCCCTCGGCTCGGGAGCTGTAAGCGGTATTGATTTCCCCATAGATCGTTATCTTACAGCTGATGAACTTAACTTTTCAAAGATAACAAGGAATTCCATGTATGCGACCTCTGACAGAGATTTTATCCTTGATTTCCTATACGCCTGCGCAGTTACAGGTATGCATATATCACGGCTCGCAGAGGACCTGATTATATGGGCATCGGAAGAGTTTTCCTTTATAAATCTTCCAGACAGATTATGTACGGGAAGTTCAATAATGCCTCAAAAGAAGAATCCGGATGTGCTTGAACT
>WFWF01000085.1 GCA_015491275.1 Aquificales bacterium
CTTCCCCCCTTGTATTTCCGTAACCCCTCATGAAGGATTCCCCCCTCACCTTCTTACCTTTTGGTGATATAAGCTCCCTTATCCTTAACGCTCTCCCACCGCATGCAACTATAAACTCCCTATCATCAATTATCTCCCCAGGAAAACCGTACCCTTCAACCACCTCAGCATTAAGTATCTTTATCCTCATATTTCTAAAAAATGTAAAGGCATCAGGAAAGAAAGCCCTTATCCTATCCCTTACACTTTCCGCATCCGCCTTCCAGCATATCCTCTTCTCCTCCTTCCTTATAAGGGGAGCATAAGTAGGTTCGCCCGTTTGGGGTACAGGTTTTAAATTGCCGGATACCCATTCCTTAAGTGTTTCTATCAGAAGCCTTGCACCTTTTTCCGCCAACTTCTCTGCAAGTGTAAGCCTGTTGTCTTCCCGTTCAATGGGTACTATCTCCTGAGCCAATATGTCCCCCTCATCCATCCTCTCATTTATGAGCATAACCGTATTTCCTGTATCCTTCTCCCCTGCAAGAAGAGCCCTCTCTATGGGAGCGGGACCTCTGTACTTAGGGAGAAGGGAAGCGTGCAAGTTTACCGCACCGTACGGTGGTTTATATATAACCTCGGGAGGTAATATCATACCGTAGGCGACGACAACTATTAGATCGGGTTTAAGTTCATCAACAATATTTTTAAGATCTTTCTTGTTCACAGGCTGAAACACTTTAACCCCTTTCTCCGTAGCCATAAGTTTAACAGGCGGGGGTGTAAGCTTTTTGCCCCTACCTGCGGGCTTGTCGGGTTGTGTAACAACAGCCTTAACTTTAAAGAAGGTATCACTTAAAAGATTTTGCAGAGAGGGTACCGCGAAGGAAGGAGTACCCATAAAAAGAACTTCTACCATTCAGGATACACCGAACTCCTTTCTAACCTTTTCCGCTATCTCGTCCCTTATCTCAAGCACATCTGGTTCTATAACCTGTCTTGCCATTTGAAAAAGTACATGGTTCTCCTTCATTATATGCTGTCTTACTATGTCTATAAGCTGTTTTATATATTCCTCTCCTCCTTCCCCCTTACTATGAAGCTCTCTCACCCTTGAGACTATCTCCCTCATCATCTCATGCTCTTGAAGCATTACATAAACGGGCATGGCTTGAGGACCGAGTCTCTCAATAAGCTCGGGGAAAAGTGCCTCCTCCTCTTCCTTTAAATGACACTCAAGCTCCCTTGCGAAGTTTTCAAAGGTATCTTTAAGCTTTTGAATATCCCCTCCCTCATCAATAACAGCCAACAGCATGTTCATATTCTTTTCATGTTCATCATGCTCACCGTACAGCCTTTCAACCAGATTCATAATTACCTCCTTATGACTGTAATCATTTACCTCCGAATAAACGGAAGCTAAGTATATATAATCATTTATCCCAAGAGATGTCTATGATTGATACCCACTGTCACCTTGATCTACTAAAAAGAGAAGATTTTGAAGAAACGGTAAAAGACCCCTCTTTTGAATATCTTATAACAGTAGGCTATGACAAAAAGACATCAGTAAATGCAATAAATATAGCCCAAAAATACACTCACATATACTGTGGTATAGGTTTTCACCCCCATGAGGCTGATAAGGTCACCCCAGATGACATGCTGTGGCTAAAGGAACAGGCGCTAAAACATGCCAATGTAAAGGCAATAGGGGAAACGGGCCTTGATTACTACAAGAATTACTCTGATCCCGAAAAGCAAAGGGAAGTATTCAGGTGGCATATAAATCTTGCAAGGGAGTTAGGTATGCCCCTCATAATACATACGAGGGATGCGTGGGAAGACACCTTCAGAATACTGAAGGAAGAAAAAGCTTATGAGGTGGGAGGGATAATGCACTGTTTTACTGGGGATCTTGAAGCTATGAAAAAGGCGGTGGATTTTGGGTTTTATATTTCCTACTCGGGAATAATAACCTATAAGAATGCGAGTAATTTAAGGGATGTGGTTAAAAAAACTCCCACAAGAAGGCTTTTAATGGAAACAGATAGTCCTTTTTTAGCGCCTCAACAGGTAAGGGGTAAACCAAACAAACCTGCCAACTTAAAATTTATAGCCCAAGCTATGGCGGAATTACTTCCCAATACTTCTGTTGAAGATATTGAAAGGATGACATCGGAGAATGCGAAACTTATCTTCAATTTGGGCAACAATGAAAGGAAAGACACCATGACCTATGTTATAAACAATAAGCTTTATATAAATCTTACTAACAAATGTAACCTTCACTGTGTCTTCTGCCAGAGGGAAAGGGAAAGGAATTTTATGGTAAAGGGATATTGGGTATGGGTTAATAGGGATCCCTCTCCAGAAGATGTACTCAGGGAAATTAAAGACCCTCATAACTACGAAGAGGTAGTTTTCTGTGGTTACGGAGAGCCTACTTTGAGATATGATGCCCTTAAATATATTGCTTCCAAGCTTAAAAGAAGGGGAGCAAAGAAGATAAGGGTTGATACAAACGGCCTCATGTTTACCTTCCTTCCTAAAAACAAACTTAAGGACCTGAAGGGAATAGTTGATGAGTTTTCCGTCAGCCTTAATGCACCCGATAAGGAAACTTACGATAGAATATGCATGCCCGCCCAACCGGATGCCTTTGATAGAGCCATAGAATTTATAAAGGAAGCCCTTAAAGAGGGTTTTGAGGTAACTGTAACCGCCGTTGACTTTCCCGGCGTTGATATGAAGAGGACGGAAAAACTTGCAAGGGAATTGGGAGCAAAATGGAGATATAGATATTACGAAGTTGTGGGTTGAGCAATGTTATAATTTAACACTCAATGGATTGTTACATTTACTTTATAAGATCCTTCCCAGAAAAGGAAGATATATATGAATTAAAAAATATACTGACTTCAAAAGGTTACAGGATAAGGGGAATATTATTCAGAAAAGATTTTGTTAAAGAGAGTAACGGTATATCCATAGTGATAGATCCCGCATGTAAAGAGACAACCTTATCCGATCCTTCAACCATATTTATGCCTTACAATCCCTTGCTAAGAAATTACGACCTACTGAAATCACTTAAAGCACCCTTCATTCTGAGATTGTTTGATATTGATAAAGAACATCTCATTGAAGCAATAAAAGGAAAAAGATGCGAGATTGAATTCAGCATGTCGGGTATAGATATATACACGGAAGATGAAGAAACTTACGCGAGTTTAAAAGAGTCTCTGAGCGGTTACATATACGCTGATAACTACGAAAGTATGGAAGAGGCGGTCCTTAAAACTCTGAAGGAAACAAAAAAGACGCTGGTAACAGCAGAGAGTTGTACAGGGGGTTTAATAAGCAAAAGGATAGTCAATGTACCCGGCAGTTCCGATGTGTTTTTGGGAGGATTCATAGTTTACTCAAATGAATTTAAGATCAGATACTTAAATGTTGATGAAAAAGTAATAAGGGAAAAGGGGGCGGTATCAGAGGAAGTATGCAGGCAGATGGTGATAGGGGCTATAAAAACAACCGACGCAGATTTAGGAATAGGAGTAACCGGTATAGCAGGTCCGGGGGGTACGGAAAGTAAGCCTCAAGGTCTTACATACATAGGTGTAGGTAACGGCAAGGAGATAAAAATAGATAAGAGAATATTTAATTCAAATAGAAATATAAACAGATTTCTTGCATCGCAGGTTGCCCTTAATAACCTGAGGAAATTTATTAAAGGGGAAATGTGATGTATAAGGTACACCCGACAAGCATAATAACGGGAGATGTAGAAATAGGAGAAGGTGTGGAAATAGGTCCTTACACGGTTATTGAAGGAAAGGTAAGAATAGGCAAGGGTACAAAGATAGGAAGCAGGGTGTCAATAAAGGGGATCACAACCATAGGAGAAGACTGCAGGATATTTGACGGCGCGGTAATAGGTGAGGAACCCCAACATTTAAAGTACAAGGGAGAAGAGACGGAAGTTTTCATAGGAAACAGGGTCATTATAAGGGAATATGTAACAGTTCATCGGGGTACCGCCATAGGAATAGGTAAAACCATCGTAGAAGATGAGGTAATGCTGATGGCTTATTCACATGTAGCCCACGACTGTATAGTGGGAAGGGGGACCATAATGGCAAACTGTTCCGCCCTTGCGGGTCATGTAGAGGTTGGTGAATATACATTCATAGGGGGTTTATCCGCGGTACAACAGTGGAGGAAGATAGGAAGGTATTGCATGATAGGGGGCTTAACGGGTGTTACAAAGGACATTCCCCCCTTCACCATAGCCTCGGGTCAGCATGCCCTACTTTACGGCATAAACATAAAGGGTCTTAAAAATAGGGGCTTTGATGAAGAAACCATAAGTGTATTGAAACAGGTTTATATAGAGCTCTTCAAGAAGGATAGACCTATTAAAGAGGCAATGAAGGAAGTAAAAAACAGGTTTAATAATATTAAAGAGGTAGAAGAATTCTTAAGCTTTATAGAAAGCAGTCAAATAGGCGTGCCTAAGGATGCAAAGGGCTGATCATGAAAGGCGTTGTATTAGCTGCTGGCTTGGGGACAAGGTTTAAAAGTGAAAAATCAAAGCTCCTTCATCCTCTTCTCGGCAAACCCGTTATCTGGCATACGGTGAATAGCCTTAAGAGGGGAGGTATAAATGATATAACCCTTGTTATAAGCGAAGCTACAGAGGAAATAAAAGAACATTTAGAAGGAGTAGAGTATGTTTATCAAGACAATCCAAAGGGAGGAACGGGTGACGCCCTTTTGAGCTTCCTGAAACAAAACGGTGATTACCATGGATATTTATTCGTAATTAACGGAGACACCCCCCTTGTAAAGCCAGAAACCATTAAAAATATGATAGCCTTCCTAAATCTTACGGAAGAGTACGAAGGCATAAAACCTTCAGGAATTGTAATGACCGCTTCAATTGAAAACCCCTACGGATACGGAAGGGTTATAAAGGACGATGAGAATCATTTGGTAGCCATAAGGGAAGAAAAGGATGCTACAGAAAAGGAAAGGGAAATAAAAGAGGTTAACAGCGGTGTCTATATCCTGAAGAAGGATGATACCGAAAAGGCTCTCAAGGCAATAAAACCCAGCAAAGTAACGGGTGAACTCTATCTCACTGAAGCCCTGAATTACCTTGCGGAAAAGGGTCTTATAGTAAAGGTTTTTAATGCATCGGAGCCTACAGAAATATTGGGTATAAACACAAGGCTTGATCTTGCGATAGCGGAGAGTGTACTAAGGATAAGGATAAACCTTGAGTGGATGGAAAGGGGCGTAACCATCCATTCGCCGGAGACGGTATGGATAGAACCCAAGGTTGAGATAGATAAGGATGTAGAAATATTTCCCAACGCTTTCCTTAAGGGAAAGACAAAGATAGGAAAAAATGCCGTTATAGGTACGGGATCTGTTATTGAAGATACAATCATAGAAGAAGGTGTAACCGTTGAACCTTACACCATCATAAAGAACAGTACTATTAAAGAGAAGGCTGTTGTTGGACCATTTGCACATGTGAGGGAGAACACTATAATAGGTGAAGGCAGTCATATAGGAAACTTTGTAGAAGTTAAAAAATGTACTATAGAAAGGGATGTTAAGGCAAAGCATCTAAGCTATCTCGGAGATGCAACCGTAGGAAGGGGTACGAATATAGGAGCGGGTACGGTTACTGCAAACTACGACGGTAAGAAAAAACATAAAACAAACATAGGTGAACAGGCATTCATAGGAAGTAACTCCCTTCTTATAGCACCTATAAATATAGGAAGCTTAAGCTATATAGCGGGAGGATCGGTTATAAATAAGGATGTCCCCGAAGGCAGTCTTGCGGTTGAAAGGGCTGAGCTTAAGATTCTGAAGGATAAAGGAAAGAAAAAGCTTCAAAAGTGAGAAAGGAAGCCCTTTTTTATACAAAGGAAGAGGACAAGGTAGTATGTACACTGTGTCCTATAAGATGTTCTTTAAAGGACAGACAGGGGGGAGTATGCGGTGTAAGAATAAATCACGACGGTATCCTTTACACTTACACCTACGGCACCCTTGTATCCTATGCGGTTGATCCGGTGGAGAAAAAACCCCTCTTTCACTACTTCCCTTCCCACAAAACATTCACCATAGCAACCCCCGGTTGCAATTTACATTGCAAGGGATGTCAGAATTGGGAGATCTCCCAGGTAAAGGCAAAGGATGTTATTGAAAATGAGCTGTTCAAAGATACAAATGTACCACCAGAGTATGTGGTGGAGATGGCTATAGCTTCGGGAAGTAAGAGTATTTCCTTCTCCTATACGGAACCCGTTATTTTTTACGAGTACATGTACGAAATAGCACGAATATCAAAAGAGAGGGGACTTTACACCATAATGGTAACTGCTCTTTACATAGAAGAGGAACCTCTTGAAAAACTCCTTGAAGTTATAGATGCTTTCAGCGTTGACCTTAAATTCTTCAGTGATGAAGCTTACAGGAAATACTCGGGTGCAAAACTTGAACCTATTCTGAAAAACATTAAGAAGGTCTTCAAAG
>WFWF01000086.1 GCA_015491275.1 Aquificales bacterium
ACACCTTGCCATGCATTCTGGAGCAGAATTTTATATGCCCTCTTCTGTTTATGAGGAGCTTCAGCACATTCTGGGTTCTGAAGTTCTCGTACCCGAGTTTGAAATGGTTGTAAGAATAAGGTCACCGAGAAGGTATCAATTAATGATACCAAGCGAGTTCCTTTATGAGTTTATAGATGAGATAAGATACAGAATAAACAAGGGTTTAAGAATAGCTGAGGAGCATACCAAAGAGGCAGGTAAACTTGATGAGGAGAATGTTGGGAAACTTGTTGCAAGATTAAGGGAAAAGTACAGGGAAGCTTTGAGGCAGGGTATTATTGACAGCAAAGAGGATGTTGATGTTCTTTTGCTCGCTTATGAGCTTGATGGTGTTCTTATTTCGGGGGATGAGGGTTTAAGAAAGTGGGCGGATAAGGTGGGGATCAAAATAATGAATCCTAAGAATTTAAGGGTTGTCCTTGAGAGCCTAATCAAACACAAGACCGCCACTTAGGATATGCCCGAGGAATCCTGTCATGTTCAAATATACCTTTTCAAATTCAAGTATGTAGTAATCTCCTTCTTTTTCTAAGCGACTTTGAATAACCTGAATGTGCCTGGAAGCACTGCTGAGCTGTTCAATGAGTGCAAGGGCATTTTCCTTTTTATTGAATTTGCATATAAACTTCCTGCTTACCCTGTGTTCCTTCTTATACTGTTCTATCGCGTCAAACAGTCCGTCTATAAAGGCTTTACCCAGATCTTTATAAAGTCTTTCTGTTTTCTCAATACCCTCTTCTTCCATAAAAAGAACAAGTCTGAGCAATCTGTTAGTAAAGTATTCTGGGGGTAGTTGTAGCATGTTCTTTGCTGTTACCCTTATATCACCGAGGTTTGCATTGCTTGTTACATACTTAACCCTTTTGTTTCTCTCAGAATCCTCTTTAAAGACAACGCCCTCTCTACCTTCCTCATTCATCTTGAACAGTATTTCTTTTATTTTTTGGATGTCATCCGGTGTAAATCTGCCGTAGGTTTTAACTGCGGGTAGGTTATACTTATTAATCAGTTCCGATTTCTTTTTATAAGGCAGAAACTCCCTTTTGTTTTTACTCATAATGTCAAAAACAAAGAACTGTATATCTCCCTTAACGAAGGGAGGGCTTTCTTCTATATAGGGATTACCCGGTCCTGCCACTTCCGCACAGATAATAATATCGGGGTTTTCTTCAAAAATGCGGAGATTAAAAAACTCATGAACTCTATCTATGGTGAAAGGGCATATATATCCGCCCCTCGTAAGGGCTACAATATCGCCGTCGTGTTCAAATATCCTCACATTATAACCGTCCACCTTTTCTTCAATAAAGAATGGGTGTTCAAACTGCTCTTTGAGTCCATTATCAAGTCTGAATATTCTGCCTATGTGTGGATAGCCCCATATAATAGTACTTCCGAAAAGTACGGTACCCCTCGGAATATCCTTAAAATCATCGGAGAATCTGAGGTATTCCCATTTTAAAAAGCTTTCAACCCTCGCCTTCCTTCTTTGAACCGCCTCTTTAAATTCTTCAACCATTAACTAATAAGAGAATACCACAGCATGAGTCCGTCATGATTTCCGAGAACATCCTCGGATGCCCTTTCCGGATGGGGCATCATTCCGAATACATTTCCCTCTTTGTTACATATACCCGCTATATTTGAGATAGAGCCGTTGGGATTTGTTTCGCCATTCGCATTTCCTTCTTTGTCCGCATATCTGAAGATTATCTGTTCATTCTCTTCCAGCTCCTTTAAGGTTTTATCATCAACATAGTATCTTCCGTCGTGATGGGCTATGGGTAATCTTAGCGCCTCTCCCTTTTTTAGCTTATTAGTCAGAATCCTTGAATTAGTTTCTATTCTAATATATACATCCTTACATATAAACCTGCCGTTTATATTAGGAAGCAAAGCTCCGGGAAGTAATCCAGCTTCCGTTAAAATCTGGAAACCGTTGCATATACCTAGCACTATACCCCCTTTATGGGCAAAATCTATAACCGCATCCATCAAAGCGGTTTTTGAAGCAAGAAGACCTGGTCTTACATAATCTCCGAAGGAGAATCCGCCGGGAAGGATGAGTACATCAACATCCTTAAGGTCGGTTTCATTGTGATAGATAAATCTCACATCCCTTTCAAGAACATCCCTTATGACATAGTATGTATCATAGTCACA
The DNA here is from genome assembly GCA_015491275.1 of Aquificales bacterium. GTDB lineage: Bacteria > Aquificota > Aquificia > Aquificales > Aquificaceae > WFWF01. The sequence goes on from WFWF01000086.1 coordinate 2,206, forward strand.
GTTTGAACCCGGAAATACACAAACGCCGAATTTCATTCTTTTTCCACTTTATAACTTTCAATTAGGGGATTGACCAGATATTTTTTTGCTATTTCTTCTATATCAACGGAATCATCAACTTCCATCTCTATAACCTTTCCTACTTTTGCACTTTCTATCTTGTAACCTTTTGATGTAAGTAACTCCGTCACCGCCCTGCCTTGAGGGTCAAGAAGACCCTCCTTGGGCATTATAAGTATTCGTACCTTCATTTTGATTCCATTAAAGCATTTATCGGGGTGTTCATGTCCTTAAACATGAGTCCCCTTTCATGTATCTGTTTATCAACTCTTGTAGGCTCAAGTGTACTTATTATATAATCCATTGCTCTGTAAGCCTTTGAGGGATCACCGCATGTGTAAACATCAACGGTTGCTATGCCGTGTTCGGGCCATGTGTGAATGGATATGTGGGATTCCGCCAAGAGGATGACTCCCGTTGCTCCGTGGGGTTGGAATTGATAATAATGGGAGGAGATTTTTGTAAGATCAGCAACTTTAACCGCTGTCTCCAATAGATCTTTTATATCCTCCACCCTGTCAATGCGGGTGGGGTCAACACCGTAGATGTCCGCTAAGATATGCAGTCCGAGGGTCTTTGCCATTTTCTGTCCTCCCTGGAAAGATTTTTGAAGACATTAAACACAAAAGTACCCATAACAAGGTCACCTCCTTTTGGAAGGATAAAAAAGTATAATACTAAATTGTGGAAAATACAAGATCCAAATACAAATTAAGACCAACATCTTCTATAGTGAAGAATGCCTTATTTAACATAGTTGGTGACATAAGAGGAAAAAAATTTCTTGATCTGTTCTGCGGTACAGGGCAGATAGGTAAGAAGGCAGAGGAGTTGGGGGCGGATGTAACATTTGTGGATATAAGTTGGAGAAATATTAAAAATTTAAAGGATAAGGTTAAGGGCAAACTCATAAAGGGAGATGCCCTTTCCTTCCTGAAAAAAGATAAATCCACCTACCATATTATATTTGCGGATCCTCCTTATGATTACAAAAGATATAAAGAGCTTATAGATCTTGCCCTCTCAAGGTTAGAAAAGGGCGGTTTGTTTATACTTGAGCATGATAAGAGGAAGTATTTTGATGCGGATAAGAGGAAGGTTTACGGAGATACCGCTTTATCTGTGTGGATAAAGGATGAGTAGGGTTGTTTATCCGGGAACCTTTGATCCCCCTCATCTGGGGCATCTTGATATAGTTAAAAGGGCACTTGATATATTCAGTGAGGTGGTTGTGGCGGTTGCTAAGAATCCTCGTAAACATTTGTTATTTACACAAGAAGAAAGGTTGGACATGTTTAAAAGGATGGTGGAACCCTTCGGTGAAAGGGTCAAAGTAAAGGGTTTTGATTCCCTTCTTGTTGATTTTATGAAGGGAGAAGGTATAAAAATTATAGTAAGGGGTGTAAGGCTTTTTACCGATTTTGAATACGAGCTCCAAATAGCAATGACTAACTATAAGCTTGCTGGTGTTGAAACGATTTTTATGATGCCTTCACAAGAGTATATCCATATAAGTTCAACGATAGTAAGGGATATAGCCTCTTACTGCGGGAATTTGAAAGGGATGGTACATCCTTATATTGAGGCTAAGTTAAGGGAAAAGTTCGGATGCAATTCCTGATTATACTTTTCTTAGTAGCAGGTTTCTCCTTTTCTGAGGAGAAGAGAGTATGCATAAATGTTAAAGGAGATTTTCCGAAGGAGAAATATATAAGGATAATAGTAAGAAAAAGGGTGGAAAGGGCTCTCTTAGAAAGCGGTTATAAACCTTCCTGTCAAAAGCCTTTTGTACCTTTAAATGTCGTAATAAAGAGAGTAGAAGAAAGACCCATAGCATATACATCTAAGGGAAGGATAAGTTCTTATAATCTCAGTATAGAGCTGGAAATGGTCTTAGGAGATAAAAGGGAGACCTTTACAGGCTTTGCACCCTACAGGCAACCTACGGG
>WFWF01000087.1 GCA_015491275.1 Aquificales bacterium
ATTGAAAGGGGCACAAAGTATTCTTTGAGGAATATGGCAGCTGCACTTATTGAGATGCTTATAAATATAATAAGGGTGGTATAGTATATATATCTTGCCTTATACCTCTTTATAGCAAAAAATATTATCATTATTATACCTACAAGTTCCAAAAATCTTGAACTTACGATAAGAATCATACCTATGGCTTCCATGGTTATAAAATATAATACCCGATGAAACCCGTTGTTCACCTCTCCGATCTTCACATAATGAAAAAACTTTTGAGGAGGATCAAATTAAATACTGTTTGTGAAGAGTCAAGGTGTCCAAACATATCCGAGTGTTTTTCTTCCGGAACCGCCACTTTTATGATACTGGGTGACAGATGTACGCGATCTTGTTCTTTCTGTAATGTTAAAAGGGCTATGAGAGGGCATGTAGATCCAAGGGAGCCTTTCAGAATAGCGGAAGCTGTTAAGATACTCGGTCTTGAATATGTTGTCATAACTTCGGTGACACGGGATGACCTTGCGCTGGGTGGTGCTTTTCAGTTTTTTAAAACTGTAAGGATTGTAAAGGAGTTGAATACGGGTGTAAGGGTTGAGGTCCTTGTACCCGACTTCGGAGGCAGTAATGAGGCTTTAGAATTGGTTATGTCTTCTTCACCGGATGTTTTTTCCCACAACATAGAAACCGTACCCCGTCTCTATGATAGAGTAAGGAAGGGTGCGGATTATGGGAGGAGTCTCCGCATAATTAAGAGGGCGAAGAAGATAAACCCTTCCGTTGTTACTAAATCCGCGTTACTCGTGGGTTTTGGTGAGAAAATTGATGAGATAGAAAGGGTTATGGATGACTTGAGAGGTGTTGATTGTGATGTTTTGACCATAGGTCAATACTACATGCCTTCCTTAAGGCATCATCCTGTTGTTAAGTACTATAGGGAAGAAGAATTTTTAAGGTTAAAAGAGATGGCGGAGGAGAAAGGGTTTAAAATGGTGGTTGCGGGTCCTAATGTTAGAAGCTCTTACAAGGCAAGTGTGTTGGAGGGGATTTTGTGAGGGTTACCATAAAGCGATTCAGGGACGGTAAATATAGAGAAGAGATTTTTACAGTGGAGCCTAAGGAAGGTTGGACAGTTCTTGATGTGCTTTTCTATATAAAGGAAAATTTGGATGAGACCCTTTCTTATAGGGTCATGTGCAGAAGTTCCGTGTGCGGTACTTGTGCGGTTAAAGTTAACGGAAATCATGTGCTTGCCTGCAAAGAACATGTTTCAAAGTTTGGCGATTATTTGCTAATAGAACCGGTTGATAATCTTGAGCCTATAAAGGATCTTGTGGTTGATCATAAAATTGTGGTTGATAGATTAAGGAAGGGAAATGTGTGGTTTGAGGAACGTGATTACAGGGATGTGGATTCTTCTGAAGGGTTTAATAGAATAGAGAGACAGTGGGACTGCATAGGGTGTTTGATATGCGAAAGTGTATGTCCTGTTTTTTCGGAAAGATTCGGTGGTCCCTTTCTTTTTACTAAAATGTACAGGACCGTGGAAGATCCGAGGAATTCGGATCCCTCATCAAAGTACGGTTTTATTGTTAACTTCAATATAACGGATTGCACACATTGTAACTACTGCAGTATATACTGCCCGAAGTCATGTCAGCCCGAACTTGCCATTAGGATTTTAGAAGCTAAATTAAGAAAGGAAGGACTTATAGAGGAGAAGGGTGATAATTTGGACTTTTTAAGCTTTTGATAATATTTTTAATATTATGGCTAATGTCAAAAATAATCTTACCAAGGCTCAGAAGGCTGCAATACTTTTAATGTCTCTTCCCCCTCAGGTTGCTGTGGAAGTTATGAAGGAATTAAACGATGAAGAGATACAAAAGGTATTAGCTTACGCTACATCTATAAGCGGTATAACCCTTAAAGATGTTGAAGATATAGGAAAGGAGTTTATAAATGAGTTTCAAACTACCGAGTTTTTGAAGGTTGATGTTGAAAGTCTTATAGAGTTTGCGGAGAAGATTTTACCCCCCGAGAAGGCGGTTAAACTCAGGGAGTTTTTGAGTAGTTCCAATGTGATAGAGAGCTTGCAAGAGCTTGAGAAGGTGGATACGCGTGTGCTCGCAAATCTTCTTAAGAACGAACATCCTCAAACAATCGCCGTTGTTCTTTCTCAGCTTACCGCTACGAAGGCTGCGGATGTTTTGAATATGCTTCCCGATGAATTAAAGAGTGAAGTTATTAAAAGGCTTGCCACCATAGAAAACATATCTCCCGAGTTTATGAGCGATCTCGTTGAAGCTTTGGCGGAGGAGATAAAAGGTATGGGGGTGGTTGGGTTTGCTCACAAACGGGAAGGTCTCGGGATAGCAGCAGAACTTTTGAATCTTCTGAGTAAGGAAACAACAAACAAGATACTCAGCAGTATTGAAGGTGATGATCCTTATCTTGCGGAAAAGCTTAAGGAAAAGATGTTCACTTTTGAAGATATAAGAAAGCTTGACAACAGGGCTATTGTTGAGGTTCTTAAATCTGTGGATAAGAATCTCCTTATAATAGCACTTAAGGGTGCTCCCGACGATATAAAAGAGAAGTTCCTCTCCAACATGTCAAAGAGGGCTGCGGAGATAATAAAGGAAGATATGGAAGCCCTCGGTCCCGTTAAGGTATCGGAGGTTGAAAAAGCCCAGAAAGAGATTGTAGCCATCATAAGGAAGCTTGCAGATGAAGGTAAGATAGACCTCAGCGGAGGAGAAGCTTATGTCTAAGGAATTTAAACCTATTCACAACGAGCATGGTAACATGTCAAACAAATCAAAGCCCGCAAACAAAAGTATTTCAGAACAGCTCATTGAATGCAGGGAGGCTTATGAAAGGCTGAAGGAATTATATGAAAGGGAAGTAGGTGAGTATAAAAAGAAGAGTGAGGATCTTAAGAGGGAAAGGGATGTATATATGGAGGAGAATAAAAGATTAAAAGAAGAGTTGTCCGCTTTAAAAGAAAGGGTGGAGGAGCTTGAGAGGGAGCTTTACGAGGAGAAACTTAAAGATAATGTTATAAAAAGCGTATGTGAAACCACTAAGGAATCCATATCATCAAAGAAGTTGGAGATATCAAGGGAGATGACGGAGGTGTCCAAGATTGCATTAAAGAAGTTGGTCCTCAGCGATTATATACCTCATGAAGAAATAATAGGTAGGGTATTGACGGAGATATTTGATAGATCGTTGGAGCTTTCGGGTTCCCTGAATATCTATGTAAGTAAGGAAGACATTGTGAGGGTGGAAGGATCAATAAACATGCTTAAAACCCAAATCCCAGAGCTTCAGATAAATCTTTTGGTTGATGAAAACCTTAAAGAGGGGGAGATAAAGGTTGAAACGGAAAAGTTCTGGATAGAACGGAAGTATGATGACATTGTGGAAGATATTATTGATGAGGTACTGAAAGGTGAGGGGCATACTTCGGATTTACGGGAAGGTAGTTAAGGTAAGCGGTGTATATGTGGAAGCTTACAATACGGAAGGTGCCATAGGTGATCTTGTGGAGATAATTACATCGGACGGTGATAAGATAAGGGGGGAAATAATAGGGTTTTCGGAAGACAGATGTATAGTTATGCCTTTCGGGCATGTATCCGGTATAAAGGCGGAGGACAAGGTTTATATAAGAAGGGAGAGGGTTTCAACTTATGTTGGGGAAGAGCTATTAGGCAAGGTTGTTGATCCTTTCGGTGCTTCCCTATTTGATGGCAAAATCCTCTCAAAGGAAAGGATGCCCATAGATATTGAAAGCATTAACCCCCTTGAGAGACAGAAAATAACCCACATATTTGATACAGGTGTAAGATCAATTAATGCCCTCTTTACCCTCGGAAAGGGTCAGAAGATAGGTATATTTGCCGGTGCTGGCGTAGGTAAAAGTACGCTCCTGGGGATGATAACAAAATTCAGCGAGGCGGATGTGGTGGTTATGGCTCTCATAGGGGAAAGGGGTAGGGAGGTTAAAGAGTATGTTGAGGATGTTATAGGTGAAGGTTTAAGAAGAAGTGTGGTTGTTGTCTCAACCGCGGATCAGCCCCCCATTGTTAAGGTTAAGGGTGCCATTAGTGCAATAGCACATGCCCGATACTTTGCCTCAAAGGGGCTGAATGTATTGTTCATAATGGATTCCATTACAAGGTTTGCCATGGCACAGAGGGAGGTCGGTCTTGCAGCGGGAGAACCCCCCACCCTGAAAGGCTATACACCTTCCGTGTTTTACTTAATGTCAAAGATAGTTGAAAGCTGTGGTGCCTTTACTAAGGCAGGAAGTATAACGGGTATATTCAGTGTTCTCGTGGAGGGAGATGATATAAGTCTTGATCCTGTTGCGGATTCCCTTATGGGGGTACTTGACGGTCATATAATCCTGTCAAGGAAAAGGGCTAACATGGGTATATATCCCGCCATAGATCCCATAAAGAGTTTAAGCAGGTTGATGCCCAAGCTTGTTGATAACAAACACATGGAGATGGCTATGTTTTTAAGGGAGCTCATGAGTTCCTATGAATCAATGGAAGATCTTGTAAATATGGGTCTTTACTCTCCTGGATCCAATCCCATAATTGATCTATTCCTTGAGCATAAGGAAGATATTATAGGATTTTTTAAACAGGACTTCCGTCAAAAAATAGACTTTGAACAAAGCATTGAAGATTTAAAGAATCTTTATGAAAAACTAAAAAGGTAGCTATCTTTTCTTTGATTTTGTCGGTTTTCTCAATCTTATCCCTGCCTTTTGAAAGTCTTTGTTATAACTTATTATTTCATCTACATCTTCATACATTATCTTCATGGCGTCGGTAAAGGAAATTCCTGAATCTTTATAAATTTTTATAGCATTTATGAGCTCATCCTTCTCAAAGGATTTGAAGAGGGGGTCGTTTAAAAGGGTATATATAACCTTGTATATATCTTCCCTTTGCCAATTAAATTCCTTTTCAAGCAATAGTATAAGTTCAAGGATCACCTCCGCGGGCAGTAATATTTTCATCTTCTTTGCTTCAAGGCTTCTAAACAGCTTTTCTATACTTTCAACATCTTTGCCGGTAAGGAAATTAATTAAAATGTCAGTATCAACTGCAATCATCAGACAATAAAATATATCATGCATTTGAAAATGTCAAACACTTGACAACATCAAAAATTTCCATATATATATACTTAACATGGAAGAAATCGTAAAGGTAATGGCACGGGGACTTATTGCCTTGCCGAGTGATATAAGGAAGAAGATGGAGCTGAAAGAAGGAGACATCCTGAAAATAGAGGTTCAGGATGATAAGGTGGTTCTTAAGAAGGAGAAAAGAATTTATGACTTTAAGGGTGTTATAGGCGGGGAAAAGGCTAAGCAATCAAAGAGCTTTTCTGAGATTTTGCAGGAGGAGTTAAGGAAAAAGGGAGGTACAAAATGAATGATATTAATCCTTATGAGGTGAAACCTCCCGAACCCAAGGTGGTGAGTGGTGATTATATCCAATCCTTTGATAATCTGACTTCTAACGAGTTTATGCAGATATACCTTGAGACTTTAAGATATCAGGATCCTTTTAAAGACAACGATCTTTCAAAAATGCTTGAGGATATGGTCAGATTAAACCAGATAAGGTTTTTTAATGATGTTCAGACTTTTATAAACAGCATATCTGGATGGTTTAATCAGATGACATTTATAAGCGGTGTGTCCCTTATAGGTAAGTCCTTTGTCTTTTCAACGGATACAATTGATACGGTTAAAGGAGGTACATATTACCTTCTATCCCCCGAGGATATGGAGGGTGTGAAGATTGAAATTTATGATGGGGATCAAAAGGTTAAAGAAATAGAGATGGATCTCTCAAGGGGTCTTAATAAACTTGACATAAGCGATCTTCCCAAAGGTCAATACACCATAAAAGTTATTAAAGATGGACTTGAGATAGATTTTGTTTCCCTTGGCTATGAGGATACTATTACCGCTGTCGGAATTATAAGCGGAGAGCTTATTTTTGACCTTGAGTCTGGGAGGCAGGCAAGTGCTTCTCAGATTTTATACGCAGGAGGTGTGAAGGATGCTTAGGAGTTTCTTCAATGCAATAACGGGTCTTGATTCATACCGCTTCTGGATGGATGTTACTGCGGACAATATGGCAAATGTAAATACCATAGGATTTAAAGGGAACAGACCCTTATTTCAGGATGTTATATCTTCGGTAACCATAGGACTGAATACGGTAACCAACACTATGAAGTCAACAACTTACGGTGCAGGTGTAGTTGTTGACAGCACCCAAAAGATATGGACCATCGGAAACTTCAAACAGACGGGAATAAACACGGATCTTGCCATACAGGGAAGGGGTCTATTTATTCTTAGGGACCCTATAACAGGTGCTTACTATTACACAAGGGACGGACATTTCAGACTCAGCAGGGACGGATACATGGTAAACTCAGGTGGTTTTAAGCTTCAGGGTTTTAGGGTCAATGAGAGGGGTGAAACGGTAGGAACGGGTTTGGAGGATATAAGAGTTCTGCAACAGCTTGATCCTGAAGCAACATCAAAGATAAGCTTCCTTCAGCCTACAAATTTAAATGCGGATGCCGCACCACCTTCCGTTGCTACCTTTGATCCGGACAATCCATCCTCTTATAACTATAAGTACAGTATTACCATTTATGATTCCTTGGGCAATCCTTATCAAGCTGATATATTCTTCAAAAAAGTTAATAACAATGAATGGAGGATATTTGTCCTGTCTGACTATAATGAGGACGGCGTTAAGGAGGATCTTATATCTAATGCCTACCGTGACGGTACTGACGGAGCTTATAACTATGTAAGATTGTTATTCAGTTCGGACGGTAAGCCTTTTAAACCTTCCGATCCGACCCAGAGTCAGCTTCAGGCTTATACCATAGGTAACAAAAGATATTACTTTTTCAGACTCTTTAACGATGCGAACCCTCCTCCCTCGGGTCTTACTACCGCACCCGGCGGACTTATAGGTAGCCAAATACCTGAAGGATTTCTTTCAGGAGATAATGCCATGGTTTTAATGATAGGTGAAGAGCTTGCTTCAGAATCTACTACAGATCTTGCGGACACAGCCTTTGACGCGGATGCTACTAATGAAGACCTTGTTGTTGATTCATATATAAATCAGTATGCTGCTGACTTTACAGTTACGGCGGATCAGAACGGATATTCAAAGGGTGATTTGGTGGATGTTTATGTCCTTTCAGAAGACGGAGCTGTTGTAGGTGTTTACTCCAACGGAAAATCCTTGCCCCTTTACAGGGTTGGTATTGCGGTTTTCTCCGATCCCGAGGAGCTTATAAAGAGGGGTGCAAACCTTTATACCGCCATTTCAACACCAACTATAATGACTCCGGGAGGTGCGGAGAAGGTAAGATCGGGCATGCTGGAGATGTCCAATGTGGATATAGCCAAAGAGTTTATTAATCTTATTTCAGCTCAGAGGGCTTATCAGGCGAATGCGAGGGTTATAAGATCCGCTGATACTATTATGG
>WFWF01000088.1 GCA_015491275.1 Aquificales bacterium
CATAAACTCCATGGGAGGGGATATTATAGCATTTGAAAATACAAAGGTAATATAGGATAATTTCTGTAGATGAGATTTAACCTTACACTTGATGAATTTAAAAAACTTATAAAGGAATATTCGGTAGTGCCTTTATATACTGAAATCCTTGCGGATACGGAAACTCCCCTCTCCATATTCCTTAAACTCAGAGATGAAGGCAGTTTTAACATACTGCTTGAGAGTGCAGAGGGAGGTGAAAAATGGGGAAGATACTCTTTCCTTATTAAAGGTGGTTCCTTTTACATAAGGAGCAGAAAGGATGTGGTTGAGGTTTATGATGCGGGAAGGATAAGCTTTAAGAATACTTCCGATCCCTTGGGTTATGTAAAAAGAGTGCTTTCAACCTTCAAACCTATGAAGGACGGTAACTTACCGAGGTTCTGGGGAGGTCTTGTAGGGTACATAGGTTATGACATTGTAAAGTTCTATGAAAATGTGCCCGAAAAGGATGCGGATCCTATTAGCACCAATGATATGTTTTTGACCCTTACCGATCTTCTTATAGTCTATGATAATTTGTCCGCCAAGATAAAGATAATTGTTCCCCTCATAGGTACAGATGATCCGGAGATTAAATACAGAAAAGCGGTTAAAAAAATAGAAGAGACAGTTAACACTCTCAAGGAGAAGGGAGATATATTCCTTATAAACCTTGAAGATAAGGAACCTTCCTTAGAGGAATGGAAGAGCAATATAACAAAAGAAGATTTCATGAAAAAGGTTGAAAGGGCAAAGAGATATATAGAGGAAGGTGATGTAATACAGGTGGTCCTATCTCAAAGGTTCAGAAGTAAACTGAGGGCAAAACCAGAGAATATTTACAGGGCTTTGAGAACCCTTAATCCCTCTCCCTACATGTATTATCTTGAGATGGAACACTGTAAAGTAATAGGATCTTCCCCGGAGATTCTTGTAAGGCTTGAGGACGGAAAGATAGAAACAAGACCTATAGCGGGTACAAGACCGAGGGGCAAAACGGAAGAGGAGGATAAAAGGCTTGAAGAAGAGCTTATTAACGATGAGAAGGAAAGGGCGGAACACCTTATGCTTGTTGATCTTGCCAGGAACGATGTGGGAAGGGTGGCGGAAGCGGGAACTGTAAGGGTTGACAACTTTATGAGAATAGAAAGATACTCCCATGTCATACATATAGTAAGCGATGTGTCGGGAAAGCTGAAGGAAGGTTTTGACGCTGTTGATGTTCTGAAGGCAACCTTTCCGGCGGGTACTGTATCGGGGGCGCCTAAGGTTAGGGCTATGCAAATAATAGAAGAGCTTGAGCCTGAGAGAAGAGGCATATATGCGGGAAGCGTAGGATACTTCTCCTTTGACGGAAATATGGATATGGCAATTACAATAAGAACTGCTGTAATAAGGGGTGATGAAATCTTTGTACAGGCTGGGGCGGGTATAGTTGCGGATTCTGTACCAGAAAGGGAATGGGAGGAAACTGTAAATAAGGCAAAGTCAATGATGAAAGCGGTCGCAATGGCTCAGGATATATAAAGGGAAAGGGGAGGTATGTTGAACATCCTTAGCAACTCCCTTCTTATCAGCATCTTATAAACCTTTTCATTGCTCTTATATTTTTCATACTTACGCAAAATCTCCCGTTTTTTATCCCTATCCAACTTATCCCACAATGTTCTAACAATATCATTTTCAATATTGCGAAGTATTCTTTCCGCCTCTTCCTCCGTTGAAGGTAAAGGGTAATTAAGCACACCTATGCTTTCCAGCTTTCTTTTAAAGGTTTCAAGCCAAGGCACAGTTTCCGGAGGTCTTTCTTTACGCCTTCTTATTTCCTCTTCCACAAGCCTTTCACACATATTAACGGAGAACTTATATCTCCTTTCGGGAGTAAGGGAAACAAAACACTTTTTTATTACCCTTTTTAATACCTCAATAGGTACTCCCCTTTTTTCCAAATTTGATATATACATCCTTTCACGGGGTGATAGGAATGGTGCTCCTCCCCTCAAATCAGCTACAAACTCCTCTATCTCCCTTATATATTCGCTCATCTTATAAGGGCAATTGCCACAGAATGATCCCTCTCATGAGAAAGGGATACTATAATTGTCTTCTCTCCGAGCATCTTAACAACCTTTTCATTTTTTATTGTTACCTTAGCAGGAAATCCTGTCCTGCCGTTAACTTCTATCTCTTTAAATTTTAGCAACATACCCGTTTCTTGAAACACCGCCTTTATAACCGCTTCTTTACACGCCCACCTTGCGGCAAGACACGGTATCTTAGCCTTTTGATTGTTACAATACTCAAGCTCCTTTTCCGTATAGACCCTTTTTAGGAACTTTTCCCCAAATCTCTCCACTGCCTCCCCTATGCGTTTATTTTGAATAAGATCAACGCCTATCATTCTCCGCTTCTATCTTTTCCATTATATACCTTCCCAAACCTATACCGCCAGATTCCGCCATCTTTTTACTTACAGCTTCAAGAAAGTAATCGTAGTACATCCTGTAACCGAAGCTTTTATTTGACAGGGTGGGCTTCAAGGCTTCTTTCAGCATTGCCTTTATCATAAGGGCTTCAAACTCTCTCACTGCTGTTTTCTTATCCCTTTTTTTTAGAATATCGCTGAAGTAAGAAGGTGATTCAAATCTTACCTCCATCAGAGGACCTCCAGCTTGGCGTTCAAAGCACCAGCGGACTTTATAGCCTGAAGTATGGATATTATCTCCCTCGGGGTGGCTCCTATTCTGTTAAGCGATTCAACAAGTTCTGATACTTTAGTCCCTTTAATCTGAACAAGCCTTCTCCCTTCTTCCTCAACCTGCACTTGAGTCCTCGGTACAACCTGTGTCTGACCTCCTGCAAAGGGTTGGGGCTGAGAAACTTGAGGCATTTCTCTTATCCTTACGGTAAGACTGCCCACCGCCACCGCCACTGGTTTTATGGTAACATCTCCGCCGAAGACTATAGTTCCCGTTCTGCTATCTATGACCACCTTAGGTACAACGGGCACTTCTACATCTATATTCTCTATCTGGGCTAAAAAACTAACATGATCTTCCTTTTCAGGTATTTTTATTCTTATAGTAGTAGCATCAAGGGCAACTGCGGTGTTTTCGCCGAATTTACTGTTAATAGCGTCAACCACCGCCTTCGCAGTTGAAAAGTCAGGATTGTTGAGATATAGATGAACTTCTCTCATATCGTAATTTGAGGGAATATCTCTCTCAAGTATTGCACCGTTAGGTATCCTTCCCACCGTTGTTACATTCTTTCTCCTTAACGATGCTATACCCCTTGCCTCATAACCTCCCACTATAACCTGACCCTGAGCAAGGGCGTAGATTTTTCCGTCGGGACCCTTAAGGGGAGTAAGTATTAAGGTACCACCCTCAAGACTCCTTGCATCTCCTACGGAGGCAACATCAACATCCACGGTCATACCAGCCTTTGCGGATGGGGGAACCTTTGCGGTGACTATAACCGCTGCCACATTCCTGACGGTAATCCTTCGTGGGTCAACCACAATACCCATCTTCTGAAGCGCATTGGTAAGACTCTTAACTGTGAAAAAGGTGCTCCTCGTATCACCCGTACCGTTAAGACCCACTACAAGACCGTAACCCACTATAAAGTTACCCCTGTTACCTTCAAAGCTTGCGATGTCCCTGAGCTTGACTCCAAAAGAAAGGGAAAAAAATAACATTAAAAAGGCAAGACCTTTGCAAAGAACCTCGTTAACCATCCCGGTTTACCCCCGTCCACAAGGAAACCTTTCCCGTCCAACACCACCTCAAGATTAGCTATACGGTTACTTGGAACGGTGTTAGTACTGTCTATATCCTCAGGTCTTACTATACCCCTCAAAACTATTAGCTTCTGAGAATCGTTAATGGATATGTACTTTTTAGCTTCAATAAGCATAGTACCGTTGGGATACACCTTCATAACCCTGCCCGCCATTCTTGTCGTAAGCATTCCCCTCTGTTGAAGTCTTCCCGTACCCAAGGAGGACAATTCGCCCTTTGCCTCAAGCATCTTAGCTAAGGAATCCTCCGTTTTACCAAAAAGGGCGGACAGGGCTTGAGAAATTTTTGTCCTTCTTCCCGCATTGTTCGTTACTGTTTCAAGGGCATTAACACTTTCTATAACTTCAATAAATATAACATCACCAACGGAAACCGCCCTGTTTTCAGCATAAAGGTTTGCCATGTTGCTTCCCATAGCATATATGCTCCCTCTTGGGGTTATTTTTTCTTTTCCCTCCACAACGGGATACGGATTCTCCTTTTCATAATCTGAAAGTGTCCTTACCTTTTGACTGCATGATAGTGTAATAAGAAGCAAAGGAATTAAAATAAGTATCATAATACCAAATTCTAAATATAGCACCTAAATCGGAAATTTGCTATAATTTTACAGCCCATGCTTGATCTGAAAGGGAAAAAAGCCCTTGTAACCGGCTCCACAAGGGGTATAGGTAAAGCTATAGTCCACAGGCTTGCAAAGGCGGGAGCCGATGTTGTTGTAACGGGAACAACGGAAGAAAAGGCAAAGGAAGTTGCGGAATCCTTAAAATCGTACGGTGTTAATGCCATAGGTGTGAAAATGGATCTCAGGGATGATAAATCTATTGAAGAAGCTTTTGAAAAGATAAACGAAGAGTTTGGAGACATAGATATACTTGTAAACAACGCGGGTATAACGAGGGATGCTCTATTTATGAGAATGTCCGATGAGGATTGGGAAAATGTGATCAATGTAAATCTGAACGGTACCTTCAGGGTAACCAAAAGGGTGGTGAGGGGTATGATTAAAAAGAGGTGGGGAAGGATAATAAATATGTCTTCTGTTATAGGTTTTGCGGGAAATCAGGGACAAACAAACTATTCCGCATCCAAATCCGCCCTCTTGGGATTTACAAAATCCCTTGCAAAGGAGCTGGGACCAAGAAATATAACAGTTAATGCGGTTGCCCCAGGCTTTATAGAAACGGACATGACCGCAGGGCTTCAGGAAGAGTTAAAGGAGCGGTACAAGTCCAACATAGCCCTCGGAAGATTCGGCTCACCTGAAGAGGTTGCGGATGTTGTACTGTTTCTGAGTTCAGATATGGCTTCCTATATAACGGGCGAGATTATACATGTTAACGGAGGAATGCTATAAATAAAAAGGTTCAGGAGGTGTTGAAATGGAACTTGAACAGAAGGTAAAAGAAATCATAGCAGATCAGCTCGGGGTAGAAATAGAAAAGCTGACAGAAGATGCAAAGTTTGTTGATGATCTTGGTGCGGATTCCCTTGATGTGGTAGAACTCATAATGGCTTTTGAAGAGGAATTCGGAATAGAGATACCCGACGAAGATGCGGAAAAGATTCAGACGGTGGGGGATGTTATTACCTATCTTAAAGAAAAAGTAAAGTAATTCACCCACTATGAGAAGGGTAGTGGTAACAGGTCTGGGAGTAGTATCCCCAGTAGGTACCGGTGTTGAAAAATTTTGGAATAATCTTACCGCAGGTGTAAGCGGTATAGATAGGATAAAGAGGTTTGATCCTGTTGAGTGGGGTCTCTCAGTCCATATAGGCGGTGAAGTAAAGGATGTTGATTTCCTTCAGTTTTTTGATAAAAAGGAAGCCCAAAGGATATCAGATTTCATAAAGTTTTCAATTATAGCAACAGATGAAGCGCTCAAAGACAGTGGTCTTTTAGATACAAAGGTTGATCCGTACAGGGTGGGTGTAATCATTGGTTCCGGAATAGGAGGTTTGAGGGATATAGAAGAAAATACTCGCACACTCCTTGAGAAGGGGGCAAGAAGGGTTTCACCCTTTTTTGTACCTTCAGGGATTTCAAATATGGCTTCCGGGTATGTTGCCATAAGATGGGGATTTAAAGGGGTTAACTACGCGGTTGTATCTGCTTGTGCAACAGGCAACCACGCTATAGGTGATGCCTTAAGACTAATTCAGACAGGAGACGCGGATGTTATAATAGCAGGCGGAAGTGAAAGCGCCATAACACCCCTCGGTGTGGCGGGATTTGCAAATATGAAAGCCCTATCAACAAGAAACGATGAACCTCAAAAGGCGTCAAGACCTTTTGATAAAGACAGGGACGGTTTTGTTATGGGAGAAGGTGCGGGTATCCTTATTCTGGAAGAATATGAACATGCCAAAGCAAGGGGAGCTAAGATATATGCTGAAATTGCAGGTTACGGAGCTACAGACGATGCTTATCACATAACCGCTCCCTGTGTGGACGGTGAGGGTGCTTATGAATGCATGAGATTAGCCTTGGAAGACGGTAGAACAAAGCCAGAAGAAGTTGACTACATAAATGCCCACGGAACATCAACACCTCTCAATGATAAAACGGAAACTATGGCTATAAAAAAACTCTTCGGTGATCATGCCTATAAGTTGAAGATAAGCTCAAATAAATCAATGATAGGACACCTTCTGGGTGGTGCAGCGGCGGTTGAAGCGGTAGCTACTGTAAAAACAATAGAAACGGGAATAATACCCCCTACCATAAATCTGGAGAATCCTGATCCGGACTGCGATCTTGACTATGTACCTAACAAAGCGGTAAAACAAGAGGTAAATGTAGCTCTTTCCAACGCCTTCGGATTCGGTGGTACAAATGCAAGCATCCTCTTCAGGAAAGTTTAACACGGAAAGCTTAGAAGAAAAAATAGGCTACAAATTTAAGAATAAAGGATTGCTCGTTCAGGCATTAACCCATGTATCCTACGCCAAGGAGTCGGGAGGTTCCCACTATGAAGTCCTTGAGTTCCTCGGGGATTCTATAGTTAACTTCATAATAGTTGATATACTTGTCAAAAATTTCCCGAGAAAGAGGGAAGGAACCCTTGCACCCTTAAAAGCTTTTCTTATAAGCGAAGATTTTTTTTCGGAGCTTGCCAAGGAACTTGATCTACAGAATTACATAAGGCTGAGTAAAAGGGAACACCTAAAAGGTACAAGGAACAATATATCTATTATTAGTGATGTGTTTGAAGCCCTATGGGCA
>WFWF01000089.1 GCA_015491275.1 Aquificales bacterium
AGATGTGTATAAGAGACAGATCTTAGTTTTATTATAATAGATTTCCTGAAATTGTCAAGAGGATATCCTTAGAATGGAAATAGCCCTGTCAACAGACCTTTACGAGCTTACCATGGCTCAGAGCTACCTTGAGCACGGTAAAAAAGGAAAAGCTGTATTCAGCCTTTTTGTAAGAAAACTCCCTCCCAACAGGAACTTTCTGATATCATGCGGTCTTGAAACTCTTATGGAGCATTTGGATAATTTTGTCTTTGATAAAGAATCCCTCCTTTATCTAAAAAGCCTCGGCATATTTAAAGATTTTTTCCTTGATTATTTAGAAGAGTACAGAGTAAAGGCAAATATATATGCGGTGCCCGAAGGCAGAATAGTATTTGAAAATGAACCCATAGTTCAAATAGAAGGGGAGCTTCCCGATGTCCAAATTCTTGAAACCGTTGTAATAAATGTTATACACTTCCAAACGGTTATAGCCTCAAAAGCTGTGAGGAGTTTTTTGGTGTCCGAAGGCAGAACTTTGGTTGATTTTGGACTAAGAAGAGCACACACCCTTGAAGCGGGTCTCTTTGCAGCAAGGGCTTCCTATATAGGCGGATTTGATGGAACATCCAACCTTGAAGCGGGAAGGAGATTCGGCATACCAGTTTACGGTACGGTAGCCCACTCCTATATAATGATATTTGATAAAGAGGAGGAAGCCTTCAAAGCCTTCGCAAAAAGTTTCCCGGAAAGGGCAATACATCTTATAGATACTTATGACACATTAAAGGCAATAGATAAGGTAATACGCCTTGTCAAGGAGGGAATGCCCGCGGTGGGAGTGAGAATTGACAGCGGTAATATTCCTTATCTTACCAAGGAGGTAAGGAGAAGACTTAAAGAGGCGGGGCTTGAACATATAAAGATAATAGTCAGCGGAGGTGTGGATGAGTACAAGATAGAAGAATGGCTAAAAGAGGGAGCGGAAATTGACGCCTTCGGTGTGGGAACAAAGTTCATAACATCAGCGGACCATCCTTACTTAGATATGGCTTATAAACTTGTAGAGTATGAAGGAAAACCCAAGTATAAAACAAGTCCGGGCAAGGCAACCTTTCCTTATAAGAGACAAATCTTTAGAACTTATAATGAAAACGGTAAGATGGATAAAGACTTTGTTGTCATATACGGAAAAGATCATGAAGGTGAAAAGCTTGTTGAAGAGATAACAAAGGATGGTTCATCAGTTTACAAATTTCCCTCCCTTAAAGAAATAAGAGATAGGGCGATGGACGAGATAGAAAGGTTGCCGGATCCTCTAAGGGAATTGAAGAAGGCTTATTATGAGGTTATTATTGAATAAAGAAGTGCCCGTAGCTCAGCAGGATAGAGCGTGGGTCTCCGGAACCCAAGGTCGCGGGTTCAAGTCCCGCCGGGCACAAAAGAAAAGATGAAGCTACTTGAGCTTATAGAAGAAAAACTTCTTGAGGAACTTGATCCGAAGGTAAAGCTTGTCCTTGAAACGGGCAGATATCTTATTGAAGGGGGGGGTAAGAGAATAAGACCCTTAATTACTTCCCTTTCGTGCGGTATGTGTGGGGGAGATCCGGAAGATGCAATACCCCTCGGGATAGGAATAGAGTATATACATGCAGCTTCCCTACTTCATGATGATGTGGTTGACGGGGCTGAAAGCAGGAGGGGAAAACCTTCAGCTAACCTTGTATTCGGAAACGGTATAACCGTTCTTACTGGTGACTTTATGTATGCAAAAGCTCTGAACATATTCGCTACTCACGGGGATATTATTATGATAAAGATAGTAAGTAAATCAGTTATGGAAATGGCTCAAGCTCAGGTTCTTGAATTATCAAACATAGGCGAGATAATTGACAGCGATACATACTTTAAAATAATTGACGGAAAAACCTCTTCCCTATTCGGTGCAAGTATGGCTGTGGGAGGACTAAAGGCGGGCTATGAAGACTGGACCACTCTTTACGAAATAGGCATAAGGATAGGCAGAGCCTTTCAGATTATTGATGATGTCCTTGATTACGAAGGCAATCCGGAAAAGCTCGGGAAACCGATAAGTAACGACTTAAGGGAAGGTAAAGTAACTTACCCTTTAATAAGTGTTATGGATAAAATACCCAATGATTTGATAAGGGAGGTTATAGAGGAAATAAATCCCGATCCGAGAAAAATAGAGGAGTTAAGGAATCTCGTAATAGAAAAGGGAGGCACCGTTAAGGCAAGAAATTTGGCTAAGGAAGAGGTAAACAAAGCACGACGCTTACTTGAAACATTCCCGGACAACATATACAAGGATGAGGTGGTAAGTATTATTGAATTTGTGATAGGAAGAGAACTGTAAAGATGATAAGGGGCATACTGGGAGGCTTTATACTTATCCTGTTTTCCTTTTTCCTTTTCCATCTTACCGAAACTTCAACCGCAAGCAAGAAAAGTATGATAAGACTTAAGCCAGAAGAATTTAACATAAAAAATGGCAAAGGGGGAGGTATTCTCAAATTCATCTTGAACGGTGACCCGAAAACCCTAAACCCCGCCTTGGCTCAAGAAACAACATCAACGAACGCCATAGGGGACCTATTCCTCGGACTTACGAAGATAAATCTTAAAACAATGGAAGTAGAACCCTCCCTTGCGGAAAGGTGGGAAGTTTCGGAAGACGGAAAGGTGTGGATATTTTATTTGAGGAAGAATGTAAAGTGGAGCGACGGTGTTCCTTTTACCGCGGACGATGTTGTGTTCACATACAATCAGATATACTACAACGATAAAATACCTTCCACCGCAAGAGACATACTGACTATAAACGGGAAGAAGATAAAGGTAGAGAAGGTTGATAAATACACAGTAAAATTTACCCTTCCGGATAAATTCGCTCCCTTCCTGAGGGCGGTGGGAGAAGTCATATTACCGAAACATAAACTTGAAAAATATGTAAAAGAAGGGAATTTTAATTCAGCTTGGAATGTTAATACACCCCCTTCCGAAATAGTGGGAACCGGACCATATATCATGAAGGAATATGCAAAGGGTCAAAAGATAGTATATGAAAAAAACCCCTTCTACTATGAAAAGGATGTACCTTACATTAAAAAGAAGATAGGCATCATCGTACAAGACCCCGATACCGCCCTTTTAAAGTTCTCAAGAGGTGAGGTTGATATAATGGGCGTAAGGATTCAGGACCTTCAGTATGTTTTTAATATAGATAAGGATATAAAGATATTTGATCTCGGCTCAACGCCTTCCACAACTTTTCTGGTCTTCAATCAGAACCCCGAAGCAAAGATACCTAAATATAAGATCAAATGGTTCAGAAACAAGATATTCAGGAGGGCAATCTCCCACGCTATAGACAGGGAAGGAATATGCTATCTTGTTTACAACGGTCTTGCAAAACCTCTTTACACTCCAATAACGGAGGCAAACAGACCTTATTATATTGAAGGTTACTATCCCACATTTGAATACGATCTTGAAAAGGCAAGATCATTACTTGAAAGCATAGGATTCAAGGACAGGGACGGAGACGGTTACTTGGAGGATGAAGAAGGACATACCCTTGAGTTTACCCTCCTAACCAATGCGGGCAATAAAGAAAGGGAAACCATAGGAAACATAATAAAGGAGGATCTTAAAAAGATAGGTATAAAGGTAAACTTTTTACCTGTGGATTTTAACAGTTTGGTAACAAGACTTACATCACCCCCTTACGAATGGGAAGCGGTAATAATAGGGCTTACAGGATCCATGGATCCACACTTCGGCAGAAATGTATGGCACTCTTCCGGACTGCTACATATGTGGAATCCGAGACAAGAAAAACCCTCAACCGACTGGGAAAGGAAAGTTGATGAATTATTTGATAGGGGAGCGGTTGAGCTTGATCCAAAAAAGCGCGTTGAAATATATAGAGAGGCCTTTAAGATAATCACAGAAGAGCAACCCATGATATTTATAGCAACACCTAAAAGTATCATGGCTGTTTATGATAAGTTTGAAAATGTATTTCCTACAGTATGGGGATGGTATAAAGATGAATACATGTTTGTAAAATAAATTCACTTTTCCTTGGGCATCTGTTCAATATATATGGATCTGCTCGGGAATGCAAAAGAGGAACCATTCTTTTCAATTATCTCCATTATCTTCAGATTCACATCTTCCCTTATGGCAAGATATTCAGACCAAACAGCGGTATTCGTAAAACAGTAAATAAATATATTGAGAGAACTGTCTCCGAAATCGGTAAAGTAAACCATAAGAAGCTGATCCTTGGCTATACCTGGATGATTCTTCAACATCTCCCTTATGTCCCTCAGTATATCAACCATCTGCTCCCTTGTTGTACTGTATGTTACACCTATGGTCATCTTGATTCTTCTTACATTTCTTCTTGAGAAGTTTTCAAGGGATTGATTTGCAAGCACCTGGTTGGGTATAACTATAAGGCTCTTTTCAAAGCTCCTTATCTTTGAAGTTCTCAAACCTATATCCTCAACAATACCCTCAACATCTCCTATTTTTACCCAATCCCCCACTTTCATGGACTTATCTATAAGGACCGTTATTCCGCCGAAAAGATTTGCAGCTGTATCCTTTGCCGCAAGAGCAAAGGCAAGACCACCTATACCGAGGGAGGCGAGCAAGGCACTTACATTTATACCCCACTCCTGAAGTATGGCAACACCGCCCACTACTATGATAAATGCTTTGGTTATCTTTATTAAAAATCCTCCCACCTCCTTCGCAAACTCCTTACCGAATTTTTCAGCAAATCTGTAAAAGTGCCCCTCAAATGCAACTACGGAATTGTACAACGCCCAAGAAATGACAAATATTACAAGTGTTTTAAATACCGCAGAGACTATTCCGTACTCAATACCTACAATCCTTAAGGCAATATACACACCCCCTACCACTATGAGAAAACTAACCGGCTTGGAAACTATATTAAGAAGTATGTCGTCTATTTCAGTCTCAGTCCTTGCAGTTAATCTCTTTATTGACTTTATAACGAAAAATATAAAAAGCTTTCTAAGTATCAAAAAGGAAAAGAATACAAAGAGAGAAAGGGCTAATTTGTAAAGTGGAACACCGAATATAACATAGTTAAGGAGATTTTGTATCCTCTCAAGGGAAGCCCATATATCTCCCATGTATTTTTAAGATTATACTACTGCTTTTCTTCTATCCTCCCTATTCCATATTTCTCCATTAATTTATAAACGGTCGGTCTGCTTACGCCGAGAAGAGCAGCTATCTTACTCACATTCCCAGAAGATATCCTAAATGCTCTCTCCAGTAGCTCCTTTTCAAGCTTGTTTATATTCTCCTCAAGGTTAAGATTTATACCTTCCCCTCCGTTCACAGCAAGAACATCAACATTTATGTTAAGATCCTCCACATCTATGTAATCCCCTTTGGCGAGAACGCACGCCTTCCTGACTACATTTATAAGCTCTCTTACATTACCGGGCCATGTATAATTTCTGATAGCTTCAAGGGCTTTGTCCGTAAATCCCTTTATATTTTTATTAAGCTCCTTCGCAGATCTCTCAAGAAAATACTGCGCCATTATAACGACATCCTCTCCTCTCTCCCTTAAAGGTGGAAGTTTTAT
This sequence comes from Aquificales bacterium, assembly GCA_015491275.1. Taxonomy (GTDB): domain Bacteria; phylum Aquificota; class Aquificia; order Aquificales; family Aquificaceae; genus WFWF01. The sequence continues at coordinate 5,639 of WFWF01000089.1, forward strand.
TGTTAGTACATTTAGTCTATAGAACAGATCCTCCCTGAATCTGCCTTCCTTTACAGCCCTCTCCAGATCTACATTTGTGGCTGCGATTATTCTGACATCAGCCTTAAGGGTCTTTGTGCCGCCGAGCCTTTCAAAACTATAGTCCTGAAGAAATCTCAGCAATTTACTCTGAATATCTAAAGGCATGTCTCCTATCTCGTCAAGAAAAAGGGTACCGCCGTCTGCAAGTTCAACCTTTCCCTGCTTGGTTTTGTATGCCCCAGTGAAAGCTCCCTTTTCATAACCGAACAGTTCAGCTTCCAACAGATCCGGAGGAACAGCTGTACAGTTTATAGCTATAAATGGTTTATTCTTTCTTATACTTCTTTCATGTATTGCACGAGCGGTAAGCTCCTTACCCGTCCCCGTTTCTCCCGTTATAAGCACGGGGTAATCGGTAGTAGCATACTTCCTTATTAATTTAAAAATCTCCTTCATAGGTTTGCTTGCACCTATAAATTCAACATCTTCTTCCTCTTTAAATTCACCATCCTCCCCAACCACTCTGCTTATAAGCTTCCCCAATCTGAACTCCTTAAGGGCTCTGACAATATGAACATTGGTAAAGTCAAGATTCATACCGCAACCCTTGCATATCTTAGAATTACCGTTTAAAGGCGCCTTGCAGTAAGGACATATACCCGTCCTCTCTATCTCCCTCGTAAGAAATTCCCCGACCGTCTCCGCTATAAACTCATCATCCTCATTAAAAAGAATTACCGCATGATCTCCGCCAGTTCTGAAGATCTTTCCCTTCAGAGCCGTCTCCTTGTCCAAATTTATATGTATGCTGACTTCCTGAAAATCCTTACACAGATCCAAAAGTCTGTTCTGGACTTTTACCGCAAAAAGGGAAAGGTCAATGGCAGGCAAATCAATCAAATTACCGTTACAATCAATACGAACGGTACCCCTGTAGTATATGCGAGGTGCTACTCTCATATCAGCCCCCCTGCTCCTTTTACTCTATCTATACAATTATATTATCATATAATTCATCTGCAACCATGGATGTGCTTGTTATAGATCTAGAAGGTACTTCCCAAGAGATAACGGAAGGGTTAAGGAAGGTTATAAAAGAGATTGAAGAAGAGGGCAACGAGATAGTTGACATAAAGGTTGCCTATTCAAGGGAACACGGGGTTGACGGCTTTGTCATAGTTTATACAATTCTATATAGAAGAAAGTCAACTACTCCTCCCTGACGGAAGGAATTTGTAGGTGAGGTTAGCCATGCATAGCACAGCCAACGCTCCCTACATCGGGACGGTTGACAGCGCCCCACACGGAGGGACTTACCACTCCGTGCCCCGACTTCCCTTCAAGGGGAAATCAGATAGTGCTCAACTTACCTACCCCAATCCCCCCGCAGGAGCGAAGAGTGCCTTTGGGGTTATTACTATTCTAACATATTTTGCGGTCTCCTCCCTCACGGAAAGGGTCTCCGACCGCAGGGAGGTAAAAGATGAAAATAATAAAGGTAAGGGTTAAACCGGGTGCAAAAAAGAATATGATAAGGGAAGTAGATGGAGAGATAAGCCTTGAGGTGTGGGTGAAGGAAAGGGCGGAAAAGGGAAAGGCAAACAAGATGCTTATTGATATGCTTTCTGAATTCTTTTCATGCGGTAAGGAAGAAATTGAGATAATAAGGGGGGAAAGGTCAAGAATAAAGACTATCAGGATAGGAAAATGATAAAGGTTATTCCCGTGGGACCTTTAAGTGTTAACTGCTCAATAGTGGTTGATGAAGAAAGCGGTGAAGCACTTATAGTTGATCCTGGTAGTGAAGGGGAAAAAATAATAGAAAGTCTAAACGGTTTAAAACCGAAAGCTATAGTTAACACCCATGGTCATATAGACCATGTGGGCCAAGTGGGGGTTATAAAAGAATTCTTTGATATTCCCTTCTATCTTCATAAAGAAGATGTATTTCTGCTTAAGGACGAAATATGGCAGGGTTTCGGTTCCTATGTGGGTGCGGTACCATGTCCGGAACCGGATGATTATATAAAAGAGGGAGATACTGTAAAGGTAGGGGAAACCACACTCAGGGTTATACACACACCCGGTCATACACCCGGTGGGTGTTGTTTTTATATTGAGGAAAAGGAGATACTTATAGCGGGGGATCTGCTATTTAAAGGGGGTATAGGACGGTGGGATTTGCCGGGAGGCAATTTTGAAGATATAAAAAGATCTTTAAAGAGAATCTTTTCCATGCTACCCGATGAAACGGTTGTTATATGCGGTCATAATGAGGAGACAACAATAGGAGATGAAAAAGCGTTTAACCCTTTCCTTAGAGATATTCTCTAATCACATATTTCTTAAAGCCTTGTCCGCATCTCTGTAAAGCTGATAAGCTCCCACCTTCTTTGCTATATCCCTTGAAAGCTTCATGTACTTCTTGGCCAGAAATATTGCTCCGGTATCCCTGTAAATAAGGGCAAGATATTTGTAAGCCACAGCCTCCCAGTATTTATCCTTGTATTTCCTTACAGTTTCAAGACCTTTGTTTATCTCCTTTTGAGCTTCTTTAAGTTTCCCCTTCTTCCACAGGATATAACCCTTGTTAAGTCTGTATATACCTTCATCAAGCCCCGAACCTTCACCGTAGTATATAGCTTTTTCTATAAGCTCCTCCGCCTTATCAAGTTTGTCCCTTTCCGCATATATGAGGGCAAGATTGTTATATGTGGATGCAACGGATACGGAACTTCTGGGATATTTAAGGGATTCTTCGTAGTAGAGTATGGCATTGTTAACATCACCCACCCTCTCATAAAGGGAAGCTATGTTGTTAAGGGCAATACCTACAGCCTCAAGATTGCCCGAACCCTTGGCTATCTCAAGATAAAAGAGATTATAAATCAAGGCATGAGAAAGATCCCCCACCTCCTCGTAAAGAATACCGAGCCAGTGATATACAAGGTTAAGTTGGGCGAGATTTTGTGCCTTAACCTCTGCAATTTTGAAACAATTTAAAGATCTGTTTATATAACCTCTTTTGTAAAGAACCATCCCGTGGCATATATAAGAATAGGCGTTATCCGGCTTCTCCTTTATAGCCCTTTTTGACCAAAATTCCGCCTTTTTTATATTACCGTCCTTATAGTATTCAAAACAGTTAAATATCGGGTCCTCTTCCGCTGATGCAAGAAAGGGAAAGATTAAAATAAGAAGCAGTATCACCTTATAACTTCCCATTCCGTGATAAGCTGATGTCCTCTCTTAAAATG
>WFWF01000090.1 GCA_015491275.1 Aquificales bacterium
AGGTTTTTAAAGGAAAAGAAAAATTATAAGTTGTTTATAGAACATTCGGTGGTAGATCTAAAGGATATTCTTGATGATCAAAAGTTATTTAAAAACGCAACCTCAGAAAATCTCATAGCATTCCCGGAGGATAAGGAAAGCAGATTCCAGGCTTTTTATATACTCAGGAATATTGATGAAAACAAGAAAGTTATTGTAAGGACAAGAACAAACGGTAAACTTCCCACTATAGAAAATTTGTGGAGGGCTGGCAAGTGGGCGGAAAGGGAAGCTTACGATATGTTCGGTATAGAATATGAAGGACACGAAAATTTAGTAAGGGCATTCTTATGGGATACATACAAGTATTTCCCTTTAAGGAAAGATTTCCCCTTAGAAGGCTTTCCCAATGAGAACTTGCCTTCTTTAAACGAAGTGCTCGGTGATAACCTTCAAGGTACTATGAATTACTCCCGTACTCATACATCAATACCGACCCTTGAAGATCTTGAAATAACAGAAAGGAACAGGCTTAAAAAGAAAGCACAGATAGTTCTAAACTGGGGACCACTTCATCCTGGCACACATGGGACCATGTGGTTCCTCTTTGACCTTGAGGGAGAAAAGATACATCAGTGTGAAGTAATACTCGGTCAGTTGCACAGGGGAGTTGAAAAGCTTGCGGAAAATGAGATGTACACCCAGTTTCTCGTTTATACAGACAGAATGGACTATCTGTCAGCCCTCTGTTCCAATCAGGCGTGGGTGGTTGCCATAGAGAGGATGCTTGGAATAGAAGATGCGGTGCCCCCAAAGGCAAAGTACATAAGGACGATGCTGTCCGAACTCCAGAGGATAAATTCTCACCTTTTATGGCTTGGGACCTACGCCCTTGATCTCGGGGCTTTAACCATCTTCCTCTATGCCTTTAAGGAAAGGGAAAAGATAATGGATATCCTTGAAGGAATAACGGGTGCAAGACTTACCATAGCCTTCCCCCGTATAGGGGGAGTAAGGATGGATCTGCCCAAGGGTGCTACAGAAGTTATAAGGGCATTTATAAAAAGATTTCCTTCCGAGCTTGCGGAATGGGAAAGGATTTTAACGAGAAACAGGATATGGCTAAGGAGAAACAAGGATGTAGGTATCATAACAAAAGAGAATGCGTACAGCTATGGTGTTACAGGGCCTGTTATAAGGGGTTCTGGAATACCCTATGATATAAGGAAGTTTGAACCTTACGATGCCTACGGAGAGGTTGAATTTGATGTACCTGTCGGAGAAATAGGTGACTGCTATGACAGATATCTGGTAAGGATAGAAGAGATGAAGCAAAGCGTTAAGATAATTGACCAATGTTTGAATGTGCTTGAAAAGATGCATCCCGAAGAGCCCTTTATGGCGGAATCACCCGATCCCAAGAAAATAAAACTATCAATGGACGGTATAGGTCTTAAGGTACCGATGGGCGACATCTATTCCTCCGGTGAAAATCCAAGGGGAGAATTGGGTTTTTATATAATATCAACCGGAGCAATAAAACCATACAGGGTAAAAGTAAGACCTCCCTCCTACTACAATCTCAGTATTTACCCTAAGCTTATGACGGGTATGATGGTTGCAGATGCGGTTACCATACTTGCAAGTATAGACCCTGTGGTGGGAGAGACGGACAGATAATTCCTATACAGCTTGAAAAACCTTAGCAAGCCTTTTTATAGCCTCAATCTTCTCCCTTTCTCCTACCTTTGCCTTTTCTATAGCCTTCTTTAAAGACTCTACCGTACCATCGTAAACAGTCCTATTTACTGGGTAAGGATGGCCGTCTTTCCCCCCGTGGGCAAAGGTGTATCTGACAGGATCCTTAAAAGAGGGTTCCGCACCGAATATTATCTCCGCCACGAGCGCCAAAGCCCTCAGACTCTTAGGACCGAGACCAGGAATTGACAGTACATCCGTAAAATCCTTTATCTCCTTTTCCAAAGACGCTTTTACTATTTTTTCCACATTACCCATCTTTATATCCAATGCCTTTATGTAATGTCTGTCAGGAAGATTTAGTGTTTTTATCTTTTTTATCTCTCCCAAGGTAGAGAAGGGATCCCTCAAAAGGGTTATTATTGCATCCTTTGATCTTCCAGATTCTCTATCCGTCATATTTATGAGTATTCTCTCATGCTTAACGGGTGAGCTTATGCCCGTATGGGGTTCCTGAGTAAAATCCTTAACTTCCTCGCTGAACCAGTGGTATCTCCTCGCATACCTTAGCTTATCATTCATACCCTGCTGTACAACACTCCATCTACCTTCCATATCAAAGAATATGACATGATGGTAAAGCTGATATCCATCCTGAAGGGCGGTATTGTCAACCTTAGCCACAAGCCTGCTTACCTCTTTAAGCCTTTCCGCATCCACACCCGTTCTTTCCCCAGTTTCCTCTATCTCCCTCGGCGTTTCTATTGCTTTTTTACCTTTACCTCCCGCCACGAAAAGACCGAGATCATAACATGATTCCCTTAGAGCTTCCTTCAACGCACCGCAAACGGTAGTGGTAAGACCGCTTGAATGCCAATCAAATCCCAGAACACAACCGAGGGACTGAAACCAGACGGGATCGGAGATCCTTTCCAAAAAAACCTTCGTCCCAAATTCCGATACTATTACCTCAACTATGCTCCTTGAGAGAAGAACCATTCTGTTAAACAGCCACGGGGGCGCCTTACCGTAATGAAGAGGCAGATTGGCAATACCTTTTCTCATTGAAAATTCACCGATGATTATTATAATTTATTTCCATGTTAAAGATTTTTATATACAGTTTAATTCCGATATACATACTCTTCGCCTTTGATAAGAACCATACGGGGGATAATATATTTCAACCTAATGAGACATTTGCCTGCATGGGAAACTGTATGGAATGTCACAGCCTTACAAAGCAGGAAGCCAAAACAATACTATCAAGGGTGGGTTGTTCAAAAATATTATCCCTAAAACCCTCAAAGGTACCCGGACTGTGGCAGGTTGAATTTCTTGACAATAAAGGTAAAAAAAGGAATGTATTCATAAACTTCGGAAAGGACTTTATTATTGAAGGTAAAGTGATAGAAGCTAAGTAATTTCCTTCGTCAT
>WFWF01000091.1 GCA_015491275.1 Aquificales bacterium
AAGGTGCACGGGAAATAGTTAAGTGTTTATACGAGCTTTGGAAAGTCAGTTGTTAATAAGGAGGGATTAAAAATGCTTAAAATAGAGCCTAAGATAAAAAGAATGGATTTAATATCCAAACTCTATCAAAGAAGCGTTATAGATAGGATAAAAGAAATGATTTTTAATGAAGATGTTTTTCCATTAGTGGTTGAATTTGATCCAACTACAGCATGTAATTACGCTTGCCACGGTTGTATAAGCACAGATCTTCTCAGAAAGGGCGGTTTTTCTTCGGAAAGATTAATAGAAATTGCGCATGAACTCGGAAAGGCAGGTGTCAAGGCTGTTATCCTTATAGGAGGTGGAGAACCTTTAATACATCCAAGAATAGGTGATTTTATAAAAATTTTGAGGGAGGAATATGATATATTGCTCGGACTTACTACAAACGGATACTTTATAGATAAATACTTGGATCTTATTGCGGAAAGTATGTTCTGGACGAGGGTATCAGTAGATGCCGGCACGGAGGAAACCTACAACAAATTAAGACCAACACTGAACGGTTCTTCGGGGTTTAAAAGAGTTATTAAGAATATGGAAATGTTGGCAAAAAGAAAAAAAGGACTTCTGGGGTACTCCTTCTTAGTGCGCTATGAAGGGGATCTTTTGGGAAACAAAACCACAAATATTGACGAAATATACGAAGCTTGCAGGATAGCTAAAGATATAGGTTGTGATTACTTTGAGATAAAGCCCCTGTATGACTTAAACCATCACCTTGTTCTGATAGACAAAAAGTTTGTTCCCAAAATAAAAGAACAAATAGAGAAATGTGAGGAGTTGGTTGATGACAACTTCAAGGTTATAAAAGCTATAAACTTAGATTTTGCTATTGAAGGAAAGAGTCCGATTCAACCCAAGGATTATACAAGCTGTCCTGTTGCTAAATTAAGAACACTTATTACTCCCCACGGGGTGTATGTTTGCCCTTACTTTAGAGGAAATCCGAAATTTAAACTGGGAGATGTTAAAGAGACCCCCTTTGACAAAATGTGGAAAGGAGATCAAAAAAAGGAAATTCTGAAAAGGTTGGATCCTTCCAAAGATTGCACTTTCTACTGCCTCAGAGACCCGTCTATAAAAGAGATTTTTAAAATAATATCCCTACTGCAGTCTGGAGAAATTGTAGAGGTTAAAGAAGACAGAGATCTTTTTATATAATGGCTACTGAGGAGGTCATAACATGGTAGGGAGTTCTATGGAAGAGAAGATTGAAAAAGTTAAAAGAGGTATTGAAGAGTTCAATAAGCCCTTCATAGGAGGAAGATTCATCTCCACAGGAAAATATATGGAAAAAGTATCTCCTATAGATGGTAAGGTTTTTACAACGTTAGAAATAGGTGATGAAAATGAAATAGATCTTGCAGTAAAAGAAGCCAAAGAAGCTTTGAAAATTTGGAAAAACTTCTCCATAGAAGAGAGGAAGGAAATTCTTTGGAACCTATCTGCGCTTATAGAAAAAAATCTGGAGGAGCTTGCGATACTTGATAGCATAGAAACTGGAAGATGTATATCTAATTTCATAAATGACTCTATACCCAAAGCTATAAAAGCACTTAGGTGGTTTATAGAAGCTGTAGATAAATACTTAGGGCATTCCTATATGCCCAATAAAAATACGATTTCCATAATAACAAAGGAACCTTTGGGGGTTGTTGGCTGTATAACACCTTGGAACGATCCTTTGGTGGTTAACGTTTGGAAATTTGCTCCGAGCCTGCTTGTAGGGAATACCGTTGTTATAAAACCTGCGGAGCAAGCATCTTTGTCAATACTAAAGGTTGCTCAGCTTACAAAAGAGGCGGGTCTGCCCGACGGTGTTTTTAACGTAGTTCCCGGATACGGTGAGGTTGCAGGGAAAGCGTTGGCTATGCATGAAGAGGTAAGAGGTATATTCTTTACCGGTTCTTCCGAGGTGGGTAAACTCATCCTCCAATATGCAGGATTGTCCAATATGAAAAAGGTATCCATAGAAAGCGGGGGCAAAAGCCCCTTTATAGTAACGAGAAACAACACTTCCGAAAGGCTGAAGGAAATAGCGAAGATCTTAGCGGATAATATGTTCTACAACGCAGGTCAAATATGTTCCGCTCCCTCAAGGCTGATAATAGACAAGAAGGTAAGAGAAGAATTCTTAGAATACTTAGTTGAATATTCAAAGGATTACATCCCTTCCCACCCGTTGGATCCGAAAACGAAAGTAGGCGCTTTGGTGAGCAAAGAGCAGTATGAAAGGGTAAAAGGCTATATACATATAGCCCTGAAAGAGGGAGGCGAGGATGTATGTAAATTTGAACTACCATCGGATTTGCCTGAGGGAGGGTTCTATGTGCAACCTCATATCTTTGTTAATCTCAGGGATGACTGCAAATGTGTCCAAGAGGAGATATTCGGTCCTGTGCTGGTAGTTCAGGAATTTACAGATATAAAGGAAGCTGTAGGTAAAGCCAACGGCACAAAGTATGGACTTGCAGGTGCTGTATTCTCACAGGATATAGACGAGGCTTTATATATAGCGAGGAATGTAGAAGCGGGTCTCGTTCACATAAACACCTACGGTAAAGAAGATAACGTCGTTCCTTTCGGCGGATATAAACAATCTGGTATAGGAAGAGACAAATCATTTATGGTCTTTGATGAACACACAGAAACAAAAACTATATGGATTGAGCATAAGTTTTACGACTGAATATGAAAAAAGTCCTTTTAATAGGAGGTAGCCATAGAGACATACCTCTCATAAAAACTTTAAAAAACTTAGGATTTTTTGTGATTACCGTAGGGTATAAGGATTACTATATAGGTCACAGATATGCAGATGTAGCTATTAAAGAGGATTTTTCCGATGAGAGCAAGCTGCGAAGGATAATTGATGAACACACTGTTGACTATATTGTGCCCGGCAGTGGTGATCTCCCGTATATCTTAGCTTCTAAGATTTCACATCTTTATAAAATAGGCAACCTTGATGATCCAGAAACAGCCTATGTTATACATACTAAGGACAAATTTAAAACCTTCTGTTTAGAGCACGACATTCCAACCCCTAAGGGAGTGTTATGCTCAATAAAGGATTTTTCAGAGAAAGCAAAAGATTTGGAATTTCCTCTTATAGTAAAACCTGTAAACCTTTCTGGAGGGAAAGGGATAAGTGTAGTTCGCTCTGAAGAGGAACTAAAACAGGCAATAAGGCACGCTTCAGTGTTATCTGGTAGGGATATTGTTGTAGTTGAAGAGTTCTTAAAAGGTAGAATTTTAGCATTCTCTACAATTATCAAGTCCAAAAAGGTGGTCTATAGCTTTGTAGCTGAGGAGTTCACAGCGGAAAATAGTTTTTTCATACAAACTACAATTAAAACAAGTGTTGATCCTTCTTTGAAAATGGCTATGACAGCCATAATTGAAAAAATTGCAAAGTTACTAAATTTAAAAGATGGCTTGATTCATGCACAGTTTATAGAAAAGGATGGTAAGGTTTTCGTATTAGAGCTTACAAGAAGAATACCCGGTGACTTATTTCCCACCTTGATAGATATATCTGATGGTGTTAACTATACAGAGTCTGTAATAAATGGGTATTTGGGCAGAGAGATAAACATTAAAAGACAAGGACCCCAAATAGATAATGCTTTTCGTTACAATATCCTTGCAATACGAAGCGGTATATACAAAGGTACAAAAATCAAAAATCCTATAGAGGTGTTGGAATTCTTAGAGATAAAAGACCGAGATACTTACACAAAAGTGGGCGAGCAAATCGCAATACTAATAGGAGTTCATAAGCAAACCTCTCTTGAACAAATCAGTAGCAGGGTGATACCTGTGATAGAGTAGGAAATCATGGCTTACTGTATACTTGGAGCAGGCATTATTGGTAAGCTTGTGTATAAATATTTAACATCAAAGGGCATAAAAGTAGATTGCTTCATTGATGATGTTAAAGGTGGGAAGGGGGAAACCCTATTTGGTCGTCCAATAAAATCCAAGAGAGAGCGTGTGTGTGGCAAACTAATAGCGGCAATATTTTCTCAGGTAAATTATAAAATTCCGGGTTTTATAAAAGATTTGCATATTGATACAAGTGTTTATATAGGGGACCTCAAAGAAAAACATGGACCTTTAATAACGCTGTATGAATTTGTTAAGGAGAATAGGGATTTCTTTGAATTTGTAGCTAAAAATCATCCGGCTTTCTGGTGGAGGAATGGAAAACTAAAGTTAGATAAAGATGATCTACACAAAATAAAAGCTGTGGAAAAAGCTTTTATGTGCGATGAAGACAAGAAGATATTTAGCCACATATTGCGGTTCATGGAGAGTTTTGATGTAGATTACTACCCAAGACTTTCCGGGACGCCCCAATACTTTCCGCAGATAATAGAGAGTGTTCTTAAACAGAAGAATGAAATATTTTTCGTTGATATGGGCGCTTATAAGGGAGACACTCTATCATGGCTTACATACATATTTAGAGATAACCCTATTAAAGCTGTATGTATAGAACCTGATCCAGAAAATTTTAAAGAGCTTGTAATGACATCTGTCCGTTTATCGGATCTACACCCTTCTCTTACTATTATCAACATACCTATTGCCGCTGGCGAAAATCTTACAGTCTCATCGCTAACAAGTAGTGGTGATTCATCAAGAATAGATATAACCGGCTCTGTCCCCGTATGGGAGGTGCCTTTGGATTACATTATAGCCTCAGGAGAGCCAACCTATATTAAGATGGATGTAGAAGGATACGAAATGAATGTTTTGAAAGGTATGAAAAATATTATGTATAAACTCAGACCTATTATTGCTGTCTCGCTATACCATAATCCAAAAGATGTGATTAATATACCCTACTTTTTAACAAGACACCTAAAGGATTATGTGTTTTCAATAAAGGTATACAGGAACTTCTGCTTGGAAACTGTGTTTTATTGTATACCAAAGGAGGAGTGTATTCTATGATTGATCTGTTCAAAGTGATTAATGATAAGGTCTTTATAGTTGCAGAACTTTCCGCAAACCACGCTCAGGATTTGAGTCTCGCCAAGGAGACAATCCACGCTATGAAGGAAGCAGGTGCGGATGCGGTAAAGCTTCAGACCTACACACCGGATACAATAACCATAAAGAGCGATAAGAAATATTTCCTTATAAAACATGGAACACTTTGGGATGGACAGACACTATATGAACTGTTTCAAAAAGCCTATACTCCATGGGAATGGCATGCAGAACTGAAGGAGTTTGCGGAAAAGCTCGGGCTTGTTTTCTTTTCCACACCCTTTGATAAAAGTGCCGTAGATCTTTTGGAAGATCTTGATGTTTCCATATATAAGATAGCTTCTCCCGAAATAACCGACATACCCCTCATAGAATACATAGCCTCAAAAGGAAAACCCGTGATAATCTCCACGGGAATAGCTACGCTCTCGGACATAGAGGAAGCTGTAAATGCCTGTAGGAAGGTAGGCAACGATCAGATAGTTCTTCTAAAGTGTGTATCCGCCTATCCGACGCCTTTAGAAGACGTTAATCTGAGGACTATCCCTAACATGGCGGAAACCTTTGGGTGTCCCGTGGGGCTTTCGGATCATACCCTCGGTATATCCGTCCCCATAGCTGCGGTAGCTCTGGGAGCAAGAGTTATAGAAAAGCACTTTATCCTTTCTAAAAACATAGATTCTCCCGACAGGGAATTTTCCCTTACACCCGATGAGTTCAAAGAAATGGTGAAAGCGGTCAGAGAGGTGGAAAAAGCCCTCGGGAAAGTTACCTACGAACTTACAGAGAAAATGAAAAGGAGCAGGGAATTTGCAAGATCTCTTTTTGTAGTAAAAGATATGAAAAAGGGAGAGGTTTTCACCGAGGAGAATGTCCGTTCCATTAGGCCGGGTTACGGGCTCCACCCGAAGTATCTAAAGGACATCCTTGGTAGAAGGGCAAGAAAAGATATAGAAAAGGGAACTCCCCTCTCGTGGGATTTAATTGATTGAATTGCAAAAAAGTTCGGGTAAAATCTCGGTATGGCTGTAGATCGTAGGCTTTTAGAGAAGTGGGATAAGGAATACTTTTGGCACCCCTTCACCCAGATGAAGGTCTATCGGGAGGAGGAAAATATTATCTTTGAAAGGGGGGAAGGGGTTTACCTCTATGACATCTACGGAAAGAAATACATAGATGCCATATCTTCTTTGTGGTGCAACGTTCACGGACATAACCACCCCAAGTTAAACAGCGCCTTGGAAGAGCAACTCAGGAAGGTAGCCCATACGACGACACTCGGGAGTTCCAACGTCCCCGCCATACTCTTAGCTAAAAGGCTTGTTGAGATCTCTCCAAAAGGGCTTACAAAGGTTTTCTACTCGGAGGACGGGGCTGAGGCGGTGGAGATAGCTCTCAAGATGGCTTACCACTATTGGAGGAACAAGGGGGAGAAAAGGAAGCTCTTTGTTACCCTCTCGGAGGCTTATCACGGGGATACGATAGGAGCGGTCAGCGTGGGGGGGATAGATCTCTTTCATGGAACCTATAAGGATCTTCTATTTGAAACGGTAAGGTTGCCTTCCCCGTATCTTTACTGCAAAAAGGAATACGGCGGTCTTAATGAGAGGTGCCTTTCGGAACTCCTTTCAATGCTTGAGGAAGTCCTTGAAGAAAGAGAGGATACGGTCGGGGTAGTTCTTGAGAGCGGGATACAGGCGGCAGCGGGTATGCTCCCCTATCCGAAGGGTTTTCTCAGGGGTGTGAGTGAGTTAACGAAGAAGTATGGAACCCTGCTCATAGTGGATGAAGTGGCAACCGGCTTCGGGAGGACGGGAACCATGTTCTACTGTGAGCAGGAAGGGGTTAGTCCGGATTTTATGTGCCTTGGTAAGGGTATAACGGGTGGATATCTGCCCTTGGCGGCAACCCTGACGACGGAGGAGGTCTTTGAGGCCTTCCTTGGGGAGTTTGGAGAGGCAAAACACTTTTACCACGGGCATACATACACGGGAAACAACTTAGCCTGTGCAGTCG
>WFWF01000092.1 GCA_015491275.1 Aquificales bacterium
ATAGTCGGTGATGCTACCAATATTAAGACTGTAATAAGAATATATAAATTAAGAAGACCTTCTGGCAGACCCTTTATACTCTTGCTTCCTGATCCTATATGGCTTGTTAAATTGGGTCTTATATTTGACAAAAGGATTGTTGAATTGCTGATGAGGGTAAAGGGATTAACCGTAGTTTTGGAAAGAAAGAGTAAAATACCCCTTTATCTTACAGGGGGGTATGAAAGCTTGGCGGTGAGAATTCCTCATTCATCCCTTTTAAGAAGCGTACTTATTAAATTGGGTAAGCCGGTGGTTGCCCCGAGTGCTAATCCTGAGAGGAAAAAGCCCGCCTGTACTGTTGAAGAAGCTTATGAATATTTCGGTGAGAGGATAGATATGTATATTGATGGTGGCAAATTGAAGGGTTATCCTTCAACCATTATTAAAGTAGAAGATGATAAGGTTAGATTGTTAAGGGAAGGGACTATAAAAAGGGGAAGTTTGAGGAAAATTATTAAAGAATTGGGCTTTAAAACTACCTCTTTTTCTTAGCCTTAAGTCTTTCTTTAAGGGTTTTCTTCCTCGGACCTTTTTTACTTGCGGGATGGTCGGATTTACCTTCAACACCGGAGAATACAGCCTGCTCCATGAGTTTGTTGTGTTCTTCTATTTCCTGTTCATATTCTTGCTTGACTTCTTCAAAGCTCTTGATATCTGTTTTCAGGAGTGTGCTGATAGTTGACAGTTTTATATTGTCCATCATATCTTCAAACATCTGGAATGCTTCCTTCTTGTATTCAACCAGCGGATCTTTCTGGGCATATCCTCTGAGATATATTCCTTCCCTTAATCTATCAAGATCGTGAAGATGTTCCCTCCAGAAGAAGTCAAGTATATTAAGAAGGGTTATCCTTTCTACTTCCCTCATTAGTTCAGGGTTAGAGAGGGATTTTTCCTTCTCCTCGTATATTTCTTTAACCTTTTCATAAAGCTTTTCTACCAGCTCAGCTTTGTCCCTTACCTTCGGTATCTCTATATCTTGACCCGTTAACTCTTTGAGGAAGTTCTTTAACGGTTCTGTTTCCCATAATTCTGGTTCTTCTTCGGGAAGCATTGTATATACCTGTTTTTCTATTATATCCCTTATAAATTCAAGTATATCCCTTCTTAAGCTATATACCACCTGTCTTTGGTCGCTCATAACATTGTCGTATTCAAGGAGTCTCTTCCTCGTTTGGAAGTTTTGGGCTTCAACCCTCTTCTGTGCATTTTCTATAGCCTTTGTAACTATTCTGCTCTCAATAGGTTCACCTTCCGGAATTTTCAACATTTCCATCATCTTCTTCACCCTGTCTCCCCCGAATATCCTGAGAAGATCGTCTTCCAAAGAAAGTATAAACCTGCTCTCCCCGGGATCTCCCTGCCTTCCCGATCTCCCCCTCAGCTGGTTATCAATTCTCCTTGATTCGTGCCTTTCCGTACCTATAACAAGCAATCCGCCTACTTTTTTAACCTCTTCCTTTTCCTTTTCCGTTATTTTATATGCTTCTTGAAGTGCTTGCTTCCAGTCATACTCCGTGGTCTGCTCGGGCTTTTTACCTTTCTGTTTTAATATCTCCTTTGCGAGATATTCCGGATTTCCGCCCAATAGTATGTCAGTTCCTCTTCCCGCCATATTGGTTGCTATGGTAACCGCTCCCTTTCTACCCGCTTGCGCTATTATCTCCGCTTCCCTTTCGTGATGTTTTGCGTTAAGTACATTGTGCGGAATTTTATGTTTTTTTAGTAGCTTTGAAAGGTGTTCCGAATCTTCTATGGATACCGTACCAACTAGTATTGGTCTTCCTTTCTCATGTTCCCTCTTTATAAGTTCAACAACCGCATTCCATTTTTCCTTTTTTGTTTTAAAAACGAGATCTGGATGATCCTTCCTTATCATAGGTTTATGGGTTGGTATAACAACAACATCAAGTCCGTATATTTCCTTAAATTCAAGGGCTTCAGTTTCTGCGGTACCTGTCATACCTGCAAGCTTTTTATAAAGCTTAAAGTAGTTTTGGAAGGTTATAGATGCGAGGGTTTGATTTTCCTGCTGTATCTTAACACCCTCTTTGACCTCTATGGCTTGATGAAGACCTTCGCTCCATCTCCTGCCTGGTAAAACCCTGCCGGTAAATTCATCAACTATGAGTACCTCTCCGTCCCTTACTATGTAGTGAACATCCTTCTTAAATAGATGGTGTGCTTTGATTGATTGTATTATGGCGTGAAGAAGCTCAACATACTTTGCATCATACAGGTTGCTTATACCGAGATCCCTTTCTATCCTTCCTATGCCTTTTTCCGTCAAAATTACCGTCCTGTTCTTCTCATCTACGGTAAAGTGCTCATCCCTTTTTAACTTTCTCACTATTTTATCCGCAACATAATAAACCGTATTATCTATGTTTGCGGGTCCCGATATTATAAGAGGTGTTCTTGCTTCATCTATAAGTATGCTGTCAACTTCATCAACTATTGCAAAGTTGTGCCCTTTTACCTGGACTATCTCATTTTTAGAAAAAGCCATGTTGTCTCTCAAATAATCAAAACCAAACTCGTTATTAGTTCCGTAGGTTACATGGGCTTCGTAAGCTTCCCTCTTTGTTGCTTCCCTAAGTGTGGTAAAGAATATCTTTTTTGCTTCCATATTTATTTTGTCAGAAGGTACTATCTCTTCAAAAAATCCTTTGGGCCATACCCTTATATCTTCTTCTATGGCTTCTTTTACCCTTTCTTCATCTACCCACTCAACCCTGTAAGACATGTTGTCTGAGTTTATTACTCCCACCTCTATACCAAGGAACTTGTAAATAGATCCCATCCACTGGGCATCCCTTCTTGCAAGATAATCGTTTACTGTTACGACATGAACACCCTCTTCCGTAAGGGCATTTACATATACGGGTGATGTGGCAACAAGGGTTTTACCTTCACCCGTTTTCATTTCTGCTATTTTCCCTTGATGTAGTACGAAACCACCTATAAGTTGAACATCAAAGTGCCTAAGCCCCAGTGTTCTCTTTGCCGCTTCCCTCACCAAGGCAAATCCGAGTATAACTTCTTCTATTATTTCACCCTTCATTATGCTTTCCTTAATCTCTTCGTTTGCAAGTACCTTGCCGTGAAGTTCCTTTGAATATTCAACTATCTCTTTGTTGCTTAAACTATCCAGTTCCTTTTCAAGCTCATTAATTTTTGCAACAAAAGGTCTTAACTTTTTAATTTCCCTTTCGTTCTTCGTTCCCAGTATCTTTTTAACTACCCAACTTAGCATCTTTTACGGAGTCTCCTAAGGAGAATATTATCGCATATTTTATATATTGCTATCTATTCTTACCTCACGGATTAATTTACGAAGCCATGTATGAAAAATCAACCCCTTCGGGGTGTACCTGTTTGGGATATATTTTTTAAAGCTTACCAAGATAAACACTGTAAAATTTTCTCATTATGGAAAAACTGGTTTTGTCTATACTATCCGCCTATCTCGGCATGGGTATGTTTTTTAGCTTCTATATAGCTCCGCTCCTTTTTAAAATGCTTGAGAGGGAGAAGGCAGGAAGTGTAGTTGAAAATATTTTCCCTGTTTATTTTGCCATAGGTATAGCCACCGTATTTGTTGGTCTATTGGTAAGCTTTTTTGCTTCACTTGGCAGAAAGGTATATCTTTCCCTCGCTGGTGCTTTAATACTTTTGCTTATCCTTGAGTTTTATATTGTTCCCACATCTCACAGTCTGAAAGCAACCGACTACCAAGCATTTATGAGATTTCATACTTACTCCGTAATTATGAATGTTGTAACAATGTTGTTAATACTTTCTTCCATATTTTTTATATTAAAGAGAAAATGATTGAACTCTATTTGAGTACCCTTCCTATCCCCAAGACCAACAGATATATAAGGACGCGAAGGGGGAAGGTTTTCAAGCCTCCGAGGGTTACACTTTGGGAGACAAGGGCTTTGTGGGAGATAATGCAACAGTACAGCGGTGAACCCGTGGAAGGCAAACTTTCCGTTGAGATAGTGATAAAGTTGCCCAACAGAAGGAGAAGGGATATAGACAACATGCTTAAAAGTTTATGGGACATTCTTGAGAGAGCAAAGGTGATAAAGGATGATAATCAGATATATGAAATAAGGACGCAAAAGGAAATTGTTAAGGGGGAACAGGGTGTTTTTATAAGAATAAGGAAGGTACCATAATTGATCAAATACCTGAACCTTACAGTGAGGTTAAGAGGGATGTTAGAGTAGTAATTGTTACATCAAAAGGTGAAAAGTGAAAACTCAATCCTGGGGGAGCAACCGCAGGGGTTTTATTATGTTACCGTAAGCTTCCCCCACCCCTATGAATTTTCTATCCGTATAAAGCCGTACATTCCCTTCAAGGGAAATACCTTTTACTATTACCGCCTTTCCTCTGTATATCTCTTTAGCTCTTCCCTCGGGTAAATTAACAGCTTCCATGAAGTTAAGTAATTCTCCCACATCTGTTATATATCTTTCCGGATACTTGCTGTCTATGAATGTTTGAATATCAACAGCTTTATCAACTGTAATGTTTCCTATCGCTTCCCTCCTCAAGGATGAGACATAGGCTCCAGTTCCTAAGTATAAGCCGAGATCATGTATAAGGCTTCTTATATAAGTGCCGGATGAAACCCTGTAGAATATCACTATTTCTGGTATTTTACAATTTATAATTTTTGCTTCATAAACGGTTACCTTGACGGGTTTCAGATCCGGCTTTACTCCTTTCCTTGCCAGATCATAAGCTCTTGTGCCTTTTACCTTTTTTGCGGAGAAGGGGGGCGGTTTTTGTTCAATTTCTCCTGTAAACTTTTCAAGAGCTACAGCAACATCATCGCATGTTACACTTACTTCATGAACACTAACTATTTCCCCTGTTCTGTCATAAGTATCCCTTATCTCACCCAACACCGCTGTAACACTATAGCTTTTATCAAGTTCTGATAAAAAACGGGCAAATCTTGTAGCCCTGCCCAAAAGCACTATGAGGAGTCCAGTCGCAATGGGATCAAGGGTACCCGTGTGTCCCGCTTTTACCTTCAATTTTTCCTTTACTATGTTTACTATTTCTGTTGATGTGTAACCCTCCCTTTTATCAATTAAAAGGGCGCCGTCCATAGTTTACTTTTTCTTCTTGGGAATAAGTGAAAAGGTTAGGAATGCACCCTCCTTCTTGGGTTTGTTTTCCATCTGGGCAATGTCACCCAGATCGTTCATGATCCTTTGGACGAGTTTATCTCCGAGTTCCGGATGAACATGTTCCCTTCCCCTGAATCTTATTCTCACCCTCACTTTGTCACCGTCCTCAAGGAATTCCCTCATATGTTTAAGCTTAACCTGAAGGTCATGTTCTTCAATCCTGACGGTAAGTTTTATATCCTTTACCTCAATTGCATGTTCTCTTTGTTTCTTTTTTGCTTCCCTTTCCTTCTTTTGGAGTTCATACTTGAACTTACCGAAATCCAGAATCTTACAGACGGGTGGTTTTGCTTGAGGAGCTATCTCAACAAGATCAAGATCTTTCTCTTCCGCAAGCCTTAAAGCTTCCTCAATAGGAACTATACCTATCTGCTGACCGGTTTCGTCTATTAATCTGACTTCCTTAGCCTTTATCTGCCTGTTTATCCTGTAATATCTTTTCTGCATCTAACCTCCTCTGTATTTTTTGTTTTTAATCTGAAAAGTCTGAATCCGAGACCGCTTATGAAAAGTATTGTTATAAAACCGACCATTGAAAGGAAGATAATATACTTCATATAACAACCTCTTTGTGGCGCGAAGCGTGGCATTGGATATTAACCGCCACGGGAAGTGATGCAATATGACAGGGGTAAAGCTCAACTTTAACATCAACCGCTGTAACCCTACCGCCGAAACCCATGGGTCCTAAGCCAAGCTTGTTAATGTCTTCCATGAGTTCCTCTTCCATTCTCCTTGCAATCTCATTATTACTTCTTTCTCCTATCGGACGGAGCAGGGCTTTTTTTGAAAGGTATGCACAGTACTCAAAATTTCCGCCTATGCCTACACCTACGGTTAAAGGGGGACAGGCGTTGGGTCCCGCAAGTTTTACCGTTTCAAGTATAAATCTCTTTATACCTTCCCACCCGTCCGCAGGCTTTAGCATAGCGAGTCTTGATGTATTCTCTGATCCCGCACCTTTGGGAGCGAAGTAAATCTTAATCTTATCGCCTTCCACTATCTCGTAGTGAATTACTGCGGGTGTATTGTCACCCGTATTTTTTCTTTCAAAAACTGGGTCCCATACCATTGAAGCCCTAAGGTAACCCTCCGTATAAGCCCTCCTTACACCCTCGTTTATGGCTTCTTCAAGGGATCCCCCGACTATGTGAACATCCTGCCCTACTTCAACGAATACAACCGCAACGCCCGTATCCTGACAATACGGCATTTCTTCTTTGAGGGCAAGCTCCGCATTGGCTATTATCTCTTTTAAAACCTCCTTTCCCAGAGGAGATTCTTCCTTTTTCAAGGCTTCCCTGTAAGCTACGAGGGCATCCTCAGGAAGGAAATAGTTTGCCTCTATAGCGATTTTTCTTACCGCCTCAATTATATCTTTAATGTGTACTTCTCTCACGCAATATATCCTCCACCATACCGATGGTCTTTCTCACGGATTCAACCGACTCTTTCCACATCCTTTTTTCCTCTTCAATCATGGGTATTTTTATTATATCCTCAACTCCGTTAACTCCGAGTTTTACGGGCACTCCGACGCAGAAACCGTCCACACCGTAGTAATTGCCCACCTCTCCGTCAAGGTAAACGGAACAGGGCAATATTCTTTTTGTATCAAGGATAATGGCTTCAAGCATGCTTACAACGGAAAAGGCGGGAGCATGATAGGCGGATGTACCCATAAAATTAACTATCTCCCCACCGCCGAATCTCGTTCTGTTTATTATCTCTTCTATTTTATCAGCGGGTAATATGTCCTTTATGGGAATTCCTCCCACATTTGATAAGGATATAAGGGGAACCATTTCATTACCGTGTCCGCCTATAACATAGGCATTTACATCCTTGGGTGATACTTTGAGCTCGTCAACTATCAGTGCTTTAAATCTTGAGGAGTCAAGCACCCCCGCCATACCTATGACCCTTCTCTTGGGAAACCCGCTCAATTTTAAAGCTACATAGGTCATTATGTCAACGGGGTTTGTTACCACTATAAGGATGGCTTCCGGTGCGTATTGTTTAATTTTTTCAATAATTACATGCATTATATTTATATTTCTCTCAGCGAGGTCTTCCCTTGACATACCAGGTCTTCTGGGAAAACCCGCAGTTATAACCACTATATCCGATCCTTCAAGATTTTCATAGCCGTTTCCGTCAGGTGTTACCGTGTACCCTTCCACATGTACATCACTGCCCATACCCGCCGCCATCTGTTTTATATCAAGGGCTTTTCCCTTTACCGGCTCAAATACTTTGCCATTAACTTCTCTCGGTATATCAAACATTCTTACATTGGCTATACCCTTCATTGAAAGGAGACTTGCAACATGTTCACCCACATTGCCAGCACCGACAACCGATACCGTTTTCCTTGATTCCATGCAAAACCCCCTACTGTCTTGACTTTATCCAATTAAGCAGTCCGCCTGCCAGAAGTATCTCTCTTTGCCTCGGAGCAAGGTTATAGGTCAACCTTATCTCTTCACCTGTTGTTATATTTCTTATGATAATATCCCTTCCCTCTTTCAGAGCTTCAATAACATTATCAATCCTTAGCTCATCGCCGAGTGAGAATTTTTGATAATCATTTTTATCTGTAAACTCCAATGGAATTATTCCGAAATTCACCAAATTTGTATGATGTATCCTTGCAAAGGACTTTGCTATAACTACCCTAACACCAAGGAATCGGGGAGCAAGGGCTGCGTGTTCCCTTGAGGACCCTTGACCGTAATTTTCACCGCCTATGATAATTGATGCCTTTTTCTTCACATCCCTTATATTTTTAGCCCTTTCAACGAATTCAGGATCAACATAGTGATACACATATTCGGATATGGCGTATATGTTTGATCTCAGGGGTAAAATCTTTGCACCCGCTGGCATTATGTGATCAGTGGTTATGTTATCACCCACTATGAGGGCTACTTCACCCTCTATTGGGGAAGGCATGGGATCAAATTCGGGAAGAGGTTTTATATTAGGACCTCTGTATATTTCAACCTTTTCCGCTTCTTCTTCCGGCAGTGGCTCAATTATAGCTTCATCGCCGTAAGGAAACCTTTCGGGCATTTCAACCCTTATCCATTTTGCCCCGTTCCTTTCTGCAAATCTCCTCGGATCGGTAATTTCACCCGTTACTGCACTTGCAACACAGACTTCAGGGGATGCAAGATAAACCTTTGCATCCTTGGTACCCGATCTGCCCTCAAAGTTTCTGTTGAAGCTTCTGAGGGAAACACCTCTGCTGGGAGGTGCGTAACCCATTCCTATACAAGGACCGCAGGCGGTTTCAAGTATCCTTGCGCCAGCTTTCAGGAAGTTAAGCAATGCACCGTTTTGTGTTATCAGCTCAAGGGCTTGCTTTGAGCCAGGTGCTACCGCAAAGACAACATCCGGATGAATCCGCTTTCCTTCAAGCATTGTGGCTGTTCTCATAAGATCAACAAAGGAGGAGTTAGTACAAGATCCTATAACAACCTGATCTACCTTTATACCTTCTATCTCTTTTACCGGAACTACATTATCCGGAGAATGGGGCTGGGCTATAAGTGGTTCAAGCTCTGAAAGATTTATTTCAATAATCTCATCGTACTCCGCATCCGGATCCGGCATAAGTTCTATCCAATCTTTTTCCCTCCCTTGTGCTTTTAAATATTCCCTTGTAATTTCATCTGAAGGGAATATAGATGTTGTCGCTCCCAGCTCCGCACCCATATTGGTTATGGTAGCCCTCTCCGGAACGGAGAGTTCTTTTATACCTTCTCCAAAATATTCAAAGATTTTACCCAAGCCACCTTTTACAGTAAGTCTGCGTAGAAGTTCAAGGATTATATCCTTGGCGGTAACCCAAGGGGGCATTTTACCCGTAAGCTTAACACCAACTATCTTCGGCATTTTTATGAAGAAGGGTTCGCCCGCCATTGCTGCTGCAACATCAAGACCGCCAGCCCCTATGGCTATCATACCCACACCGCCACTTGTAGGAGTATGAGAGTCCGAACCTATAAGTGTCTTGCCGGGCACTGCAAATCTTTCAACATGAACCTGATGACATATACCGTTACCTGGTTTTGAAAGATATATACCGTACCTTTTTGCAACGGACATAAGATACTTGTGATCATCTGGATTTCTAAAATCCGTCTGAAGCATATTATGATCTATGTAACTTACGGAAAGTTCCGTTTTTACCCTTTTGACCCCCATAGCTTCAAATTGGAGGTAAGCCATGGTCCCCGTGGCATCCTGGGTCAGGGTTTGGTCTATCTTTATCCCTATTTCCTCTCCCGGTATAAGTTTGCCTTTAACAAGATGCTTCTCCAATATCTTGTAGGCAACAGTTCCCTTTGCCATTTCTACCTCCTTCAGATTATAACTTCTTATTTTATAGACTTTTACATCAGTTCGCTTAATTTTTCCATGAGCTCATCCTTTGATGACACATTCTTTTTCTGATATATTCTCTGCAGATATGTTTTAACGGCGGATTCGGAAATCTTAAGTATCTCGGATATCTCCTTTATTGTTTTTCCTTCAACCGTTAGTCTCAATACATCCTTCTCCCTGCCCGAAAGTCCCATGCTGAATTTCTCAAAGGCTATTTTCTTCGGATCTGGGGATTCGGTGTTTTCAACAACATAAACAACTTCCTGCCTTTGCTTTCTTAAAAATAGTGTGTATATGGCTATGAGACCCCCGCCCAAGAATATATTTCCTGCCATTACTATATACCTCATGTACTGGTAGGCTAATATGGTAAGGGAGTAGCCGAGTACATGAGCAAGGAAAACGGTGCCAAATCCCAATCCGAAGGACTTTATAGGATTTGTGCTTTCCGAGAACAACCTTATAAGGTATAGATTCACAATACCGAAGGAAGTTTGAATAAGGTACATACTTAAATTAACCAGAAATCTGTTATCGGGATCAAAGAATGTAAAGGCTAAAATTCCGAAAACCACACCGATAACGAAACCGAAGTCAAGGTATTTTCTGAAGATATAAACGGAAAAGACTACTGCAGCGGTATAAAATATCTGTTCAGTTCCGAACAGATAAGCCTTCTCCCTGTATATAGGATGGATAGTGCCGTGGAATATACCGTAGACTATAAAGTACATAAACAGAATGGGAAGGTGTATAAGAACATTCTTGGGTGTTTCGTCGGTAAAATTGTTTTTTGGTTCCACAAAGGAAAGGGGTATAAGTGAAAGACCTGCTATTATATACTTTATTGTTAAATCTACGGGGATGAAGATACCCAGGATAAAAAGCAGATTGCCGATAACCAATGCGTATGCACCGAGTTTAAGCGGATCCCGTGAGCTTGCAAATATAAACCCCCCTTTAATGAATGGAAAGGCGGATAATGCGCCTATAACTATAAGGAATATCTCCTTGAAAGCGGGTATGAGGGGATAGGCTATAACACATGCGGATATAAGCATATTCATTGGAATGAAAAGTTTTTCAAATAGTTTCCTATTAATCAAAAAGGCTGTCATAAGGAGGGATACAAATATTGACGAGGAGAACAGAATCAAGGGGATCTTGTGTTCTTTAAAGGGTATAAGTATTCCGTAAAGCATAAAGAAGAAAAGGGTGAAAATGGCAGGAGCAATGTATAAAGATCTTATCAAATAAGCGGTCATAACTCTAATTTTATAGCAAGGTCTACAAAAAGACTACATAAATTTTCATGTCAAGATGACAAATAAGCGACTTTACAGCGCCAATATTTAGGAATAGGATAAATAAAAACAAGGTTGGAAATGCAGGAGGACCCAGAGGGGGGTAGAGGGAAGAGGGGAGGGGGGCAC
>WFWF01000093.1 GCA_015491275.1 Aquificales bacterium
AGCCCTACCACCCTTAAGGCGGGTGAGTCCTTAGAATAAAATATAATATATATTATCCAATTTATGGGTTTTATCATAGAATTCAGATGTCAGTCCAATAGAATAATCCAAAACCGAGTGAGGTGAAGGTAATGAAGGGCATTATTTTAGTCATAATAGGTTTTTTTGTATTTGCGGTAGCTAAGGAAACGCATGTTATTACTGCATATTACAATCCGGATTGTAGGTGTTGTACTAAGTATTTTGATCTGTTGGAGCAGAAGGGTTATAAGATAAAAAAGGTGCAGGTTGACAGTGTTACCCTTTATAAAAAGAAGAATGAACTGGGTGTTCCAGTAGATAAGAGATCTTGTCATACGATGAAGGTGGGTGATAAGTTTATTGAGGGTCATGTGCCTGTTGAAGGTATAGAAGCCTTGTTAGATTCAAAGAATGCCAAGGGTGTATATTCCCCTCACGGTACCGCAAGCGGGTTCGGTGTAGAAGAGGATCTTTACATCATAATAAGATAATAAAATTTCAAAGCAAGATAATTGAATTTGATATCGGAGTGGTGTTTAATGTTTTCGTATGTTTAACAGAAGCTTATTCTACGGTGAGGGTGTATTTGAAACCATTAAATGGCGTGGAGAAACAAAGAAACTTAGAAGACATTATGAAAGGTTGAAGGATTCCGCTGAATTTTTTTCAATTAAATGCCCTCCCTGGGAAGAGTTTATAAATGAAATTAAAAAAAGAGCGGGAGAAGAGAAAGATATATATGTTAAGGTGTGTCTTTTTGCCTTGGGCGAAGACCCTTTTTATGAGAAGTCTTCATCTTATATGTTAAGCGTTGTAAAAAGGGAGCTACCATCTGTCCCGGATGAGGTTTCTATAACCGTATCTGAATGCAGAAGGCATTCAAGGAATCCTCTTGTTTATCATAAGACTACGAGTTATCTGTTTAATATACTTGTAAAAAGAAAGGCTATGGAAAATGGCTTTTTTGATGCGGTTATACTTAATGAAAAGGGTGAAGTAACAGAATGTTCTTCTTCCAACATTGTGATTCTGAGGGGAAGCAGGCTTTATACACCTGCTCTTGACTGCGGGCTTTTGTGGGGTACGACCCTCGCAACCTTGTATGAAAAGATGGACATTGCGGAAGAAAGATTGAGATTGCCAGATCTGTTGAGGGCGGATGCTGTTTATCTTACTAATTCTTTGATGGATGTAGTTCCCGTAACGAATATAGGCGGGGAAAGGAGAGATTATGATAAAACATTGCTTGAGGAGATGAAACATATACTAAATCTTGAGAATTCTGTACTTGGCAAGTAGATCAAGAAATACCTTTGAATAGTGAACATTTGATATAAAAGAGGCTATGGTACCTATTGCCAATGTTGTTGCAAAACCTTTGACTGGACCGCTTCCGAATTGGAAAAGAATTAATGCTGCAACGAGCAAGGTTATATGTGTATCCCATACCGCACTCAGACTCCTTCTGTATCCCAGCTCTATGGCTTTTCTCAAAGTGTTACCCAATCTCAACTCTTCCTTAAATCTTTCAAAGATCAACACATTGGAATCAACCGCTATACCCATATTAAGAATTATCCCCGCTATGCCCGGTAAGGTAAGTGTGGCATCAAGAAGTACAAGACCAGCCCAAAGTAATAGGGCATTGAGAAGGATGGAAAAGGTAGCGGTTATACCTGCTACTTTATACCTTGTTATTATTAATATAACAAGCAACGCAAATCCGAGGATACCTGCCTTTATTCCTTGTTCTATGGCATCCTTTCCGAGGGAAGGTCCTACTATCCTTTCCTGAAGTATGTGTAGATCGGTTGGCAGGGCTCCTGCTCTTAAGACTACAGCGAGGTCTCTCGCTTCCTCGGGTGTAAAGTAACCGGTTATCTGTCCCCTGTTACTTATCCTGCTTCTTATAACGGGTGCGGAGACTACTTTGTTATCAAGAACTATGGCAAGCCTTTTACCTATATTATTCTGTGTAAAGTTACCGAACTTTGA
>WFWF01000094.1 GCA_015491275.1 Aquificales bacterium
ATTATAAGGTGTTTAGGTAAATAATCTATATTGAAGATAGAATCGCTGGTATGTATCTTTGCATTTTCAATACCGGGAATAGAAGGTATGAATGGACTTGAACCGGTTGTTATAATAGCTTTAAAAAAAGTAATTTCTTCATCTCCTACCTGTGCCCTTTTATCACCTATAAATTCTCCCCTTGCCTGTTTATATTTAATGGAGGGATAAGCGTCAAGAACATTCCAATACTTTTCCTTCCTCATATTGTCAACGAGCACCTTAAGTTCTTCAGAAACCTTTTTAAAATCAATGGTACCATCACTGTTCTTAATACTTTCATACTTGGGTTTCTTTATCCTATGAAACTCCTTAGCCACATCTATAAGGAATTTTGAAGGTATGCAACCCCTGTTAAGACATGTTCCGCCTATTACATTGTTTTCCGCTATTAAAACCTTTGCGCCGAGATCGGATGCCCTTATTGCTGATGCAAAACCTGCGGAACCCCCTCCGAGGATAAAAAGATCATATACATTGCCCTTGGTTATATAGATCTGAAGATTCTCTACGAACTTTTCCGCCTTATACCCCGCCTTTTCCACCGCCTTCACTAACTCCGATAAATCCGCTTCTCCTTCAACTTCAGCATATCCCTGAGGAAAGAAAACTTCCGCCCTCTTAACTCCTTCAACACCTTCCAGCGATCTCTTTATTGTAATTGCACAGTGTTCACAGGTCATTCCGTAGATTTTTAACTTTAACATCTTTAACCTCCATAAATCTTTTCCAGTACATAAGGATATATTGTTGCAAAAAGAAGAAGAAATAAAGCGGCCCACATGATACCCTTACTTAGCTTTCTGGTCCAGGAAGGTTCTTCGCATGTACACTCTGGTGTTCCCTTTTTTATACGGTTCTTCAGGTAAAGTTTATAAAAGGAATAGGCTACCGCTGTATATCCTATAAGTAAAAAAAGGGGTCTGTAAGGTTCCAGGATGCTTAAAGATACGAGCCCGCTCGCGGATACACCGAATACTACAAAGAGGGTCGGACCTATACAGCACGATGCTGCAAGCAAGGATGCGATTGACCCGAAAATACTGCTTATCATTTCTCTCATATACCTATACCCCCTATAGGTATAATATATCATTTGAATTTAATAGGATCAACTATTTCTTATCTTTATGACCCAATACTTCAGGTGGTAAACCTATCCAATCTTTTGTTTAATTCAACCGTTATATCTCTTAAGTGTTCCGTTGCTGTTGCAATTTCTTCTACACTTTTAGCGTTTCCTGTGGCAAGCTGATCTATTTCTTTAATTTGTTTTATTATTTCTTCAACCGCTACCTTATTTTCTTGAAATCCCTTTAATATGTCATCATAGGTTAAATCGGCGGTTTTCATACTTTCACTCATTGTTTTGAATCTCCGTCCTATTTCTTCGGCAAATTTTGATAAATCCGTTATGGCACCCGAGTTTTTTCTCATTTGGTTAGCTATTTCAACTACGGATTCATTAATTGTGCTTATAATCTCCTGTATATGATTAAGGGATTGTTTAATTTTATGGGCAAGTTTTCTTACCTCTTCCGCCACAACTGTGAAACCCCTTCCGCTGTCTCCTGCTCTTGCTGCTTCAATAGCAGCATTTAAGGAAAGTATATCGGTTTGCTCTGCTATATCCGAAATCATTTTAACTATTGAGCTTATTTCTGAGGATCTCTCTTTTAACTTTTCTATACCCCTTGAAAGCTCCAATTCGTTATCCGCCACATGTTTTACTGCATTGCCTACCTCTTCCATTTTGTCTTGGGTTTCACTCAATTCTTTCATAGCTCCCTTTATCACATCTCTTGCTTTTATGGCACCATCGTTAATCTCTTTTATTGTTGATAATACACTTTCTCCTTCCTTTCTTATAACCTGAACGGATCTTGCCATCTTTTCCACATTTGCACTGACGTGATGTGCTGTTGCTGCTAATTCATCAGAAATATTTGAATTTTCATTAGCAACCTGCTTTGCTTCTCTTATTGCAGAATTTAAACTTTTAAGGGATTCGGAGAAACTGTTAAGTGTCTGTCCGAACTCATCCCTTGATGTATAACTTGTTTTAACCGTTAAGTTCCCTTTTGATAATTCCTTCATTGAACTCTGAATTTCTGAAAGAGGCACCCTTATTGATTTTATTAGATTAAGTTTTAATAAGATGGCAAGTATAATCACTAAAAAAATAACACTCCACGTTATACCCATTACATTGGAATATATCTTATTTGCATTTTGGAACCTTCTATGAGCCCTTTTCTCTTGATATTTAATAAGTGAATTTAGATTATCCCTTGCTTCTCTAAATATCGGGAGGGCTTTTCTGAAAAAAATATTTTCAGCTTTCCTTATATTTGTTTCATAGGTATTATTACTAACCAAAGGTATTACTTCATTTTCAACAATATTTACAAATTCTTTCCACTTCTTTTCAAATTCAGTTATATGCCTTTTTTCTTCCGGACTTAATCTTGTCTCCTTATACTTATCTATTCCTGCTTGGACCCTTTCTTTTTGTTTTGACATGTGTTCAATGTGTCTTACTGAATTTTCATCTCCACCTTCAAGTGTGAACCTGAGTGTTCTATCCCTATACCTGTACATAGCACCTTTTATTCCGTTGAGGGATATTAAAGGCTTTAGCTCCTGAGTGTATAAATTAACAACCCTTTTATTTATGCTGCCGGATCCAAAAAGGCTTACCGCTCCTAAAACTATTATTCCAGATATTATTATTCCTATGGTTATACCTATTTTCCAAGGTGTAGAAAGATTTTTTAATTTCATATCCGCAACCTCCTGTATTTGAAAAGTAAACTTTATACAATCATTTATATAATCGCTTTTCTGAATCCAATGTTTATCTTGATTGCTTACCATTTACATTCTTAAATTGATAAAACTTAATTATGTTGTAATTTTTTTGTCTTATAAATGTTCATTTATAGTAAATAGGTGAACCTCTCCTCCCTTACGGAAGGAGCTTCTGGTAGGGGACTATGCCCCATCCAGAAGACCCACACGGGGATTCTTGCTTCAACGAGGGATGGCTAACTACCTCTTTTGAGGTAGCCCCGCCAGTGCCCTCTCCTTGAGGCTACGTTCGGGTCGCCCCGACCCTACCACCCTTGAGGCGGGCGAGACCTTTTTGCAAGATGTTCACACTCGCATTGTAATCCCTGTCCATTACCGCCCCACATTCAGGACACTCGTGCAACCTTTCAGCTAAGGTCTTGGGAACCCTAAAACCACATACAGAGCAGTCCTGAGTTGTATAGGACGGGTCAACCCTTACCACCCTTGCCCCTGCCATTACAGCTTTGTAGGTGGCAAAGGTGATAAGTGTCCCCCATCCCGCATCAAGTATCAGCTTCGCTAAACTGCTACTCTGAACAAGCCCTTTTATGTTCAGGTTCTCAAAGCTTATGTGGTCATAATTGTTTACAAGATACCTTGACACCTTGTGTAGAAAGTCTCTCCTCGCATTCTTTACCTCCTCGTGAATCTTAGCCACTCTCTTCCTCTGTCTCTCCCGGTTGTTTGACCCTTTTTCTTTTCTTGAAAGCTTCTTCTGTTCCCTTTTGAGTCTTCTTTCAGGTCTCTGCAAAAATTTAGGATGCTCTACGAACTCCCCCTCTGAGGTGGTAGCAAGGTTCTTGACACCAAGGTCTATCCCCACAGCTTTTTCCTGAGCTTCCTTCAGTATCTCATCAAGTTCTACTTCAACCGTTATGCACACATACCACTTTCCTGAAGGTTCTCTTTTTATGGTAACCGTCCTTGCTCTTGTCCAGTCTATTTCTCTGTGAAGTCTAATCTTTATCTTCTCAAGCTTGATAACTTCCACGAGTCTGTCTTTTTGTTTCATCCACACTTGTGGGAAGGTGAATGAGTTGTATTCAGAGAGTTTCTTTTTCTTGGGATATTTGGCTTCTTTTCTGAAGAACTTCCAGAAGGCGTTATCTACTCTTCTCAAACAATCTTGAAGGACTTGGGAGTGGACGAGCTTCAGGGTTGGGTCTTTCTTCTTTAGCTCGGGAAGGGAATTCTGCTGATGGGAGTATGTGATAGTTTTCTTTTCCTCTTTCCATGTTCTCTTTCTCTCTTCAAGTGCATGGTTGTATAGGTTGCAAAGAACATAGAGCCAGTTTTCCATTCTGTATTCCAGTAGAACGGATGGGTAAGCTCTGAACTTGTAAGTCAGTAAGAATTTAGTCTCTTTCTTGGTTCTGGATATAGCTTCCTCCAATTATTATATTCGCCAACGCCCTTACGGGCGATACCTTGCACAACCCTACCTTACGGAAGGGGACTTAGGGCGTGGATTTAGTTAAAGCATTAATCTGGTTATGAGTATTTTGCTGCAAAAATAGCTTGGAGTTAAAATTTAGGTATTATAGTATAATAAAAGAAAGGAATACTTATATAAAGTATGCTTAGAAGTGTTAAGGGAATATGAAAGGGCTTTTTATATTATTAACTATTGTTTTTTATTTCTCTTTTGGTTTGGACAACCCTTCCGTTTTGCTTGAAAAGTGTCTTTCTCAAAAAAAGTTTAAAGCTTGCAAAAAAATAGCCGAAGCTTATTTTATTGTAGGTTTAACAGCAGAAGATTTAGGGCACGGTTATGTGGATTTTAGCGATTTTGTTAACACATATAGGTTCTTTATGTCACTCAGTTGCGAATATGGAAATATAAGAGGGTGCATGGAAATAATGTCTTTCCAAATCAGTTATGTAAAATATACCTTGAATTACATTTTGGACAGGGAGTCTGAATTAATAAAAGAGAAAAACCAGTGGGCTTTTAACTTAATTATAGAGGAGTATAAAAGAACAAAATATATACACAGTATAGCCTGCAGCGATAAAAAGACTATCTCTGTAATATCTATGCTAAGTAAAAGTTATAAGGAGTCCTGTAATGAATTACATAATTACATACAGCAGCTTAAAGGTTTTATGATAAGACACATAGGTTTAGAAGAGGAATATATCAACAAAATTAATACACCTAAGAAATTTCCTCTTCCGGATAATATGAAACATTTACTGGAATATAAATAGACAGAAGGTTTTGATATAAAGCGCTCCACAAAAATACTGCGAGATTACTTCCATCTACCCGAAGGTATATAAGTGAGTTTTTCCTTACTGAAAGGTGGATACTCAGGATTTCCTATGTACGCATAGGCTTTTTTTATACCTGTGAGTGTGTAAACTGTAATAATTTTTCTTATATAAGCTCCTTTAGGAACTCCTTCCACTTCATCAAGTATATTTAAAATTTCTTCCGTATTTTTGACAGTATAAACCTCTCCGTAAACTTTGTCTTTACCTTCAAAGACTACTGGGTATCCGTAAGGAGTATCGTACAAAGAACCCTTTATATAAGCTTTTTCCTTTTCAACAATAAAAGGTTTTATTAGATGATGTAATCTAAAACCCTCTTTTAAAGTTCCGTAAACGAATATCTTGTTTATGGGACCCCTCACTAAGTTTATTTTATCTTCCAAGAGCTTGAAATAAATATGTTCATATAGGATAATAATGGTGGCTATGAGACTCATCGCAGCAAACTGGAAGATGAATAAGACAATCTCAGAAACGGAAGAATACATTAAGAATTTCATACCGCTCGTTAAAGATGTTAATGATAGGGAAATACTTCTGTGCCCGCCCTTTACATCCCTGCAGGTTGCGGGAGAACTTTTAAAGGGTACAAATATTAGGCTGGGGGCACAAAACTGCTTTTATGAGAAAAAGGGAGCCTTTACGGGTGAGATATCCCTTGACATGATAAAGGAAACGAGGGCTTCCTATGTTATAGTGGGGCATTCGGAAAGAAGACATATATTCGGTGAAAATGATGAATTAATAAATAAAAAGGTAACTGCGGTATTGGAAGCGGGCTTAAGACCCATCCTGTGTGTTGGGGAAAAGCTTGAAGAGAGAAACAGTGGTATAACTTTTAAGGTTGTTGAAACCCAGCTCAAGATAGGTCTTTCCGGTATTGAAGAATATATAGATAGAATTGATATAGCTTATGAACCTGTATGGGCTATAGGTACGGGAGTTCCTGCAACTCCTGAGGATGCCAAGGAAGTGCATTCTTTTATAAGGGAAACATTGAAAAGGCTCAATCCGAATGCTGAGGGCACTTCAAGAATACTTTACGGGGGAAGTGTTAAACCGGAGAATGCAGGTGAATTTATGAAGTATGAGGAGATCAACGGGTTACTTGTCGGAACAGCAAGCTTAGACCCTGATTCCTTTTCTAAGATCGTAAAGTCTTTTTAAAGAATATAAAAGTAGCACCGTATAGGGAATAATCACATACAAGGGACTTGTCTTTGCCTCGGAAGGCAATATCTTGGAAAGAGTTATAAAAAACCAACCGCCCGTGACAAATATAAAGAAGGTAAGCATGCTCTTTTTAATATTTCTGGTCAAAAGTAGGGTTGATATTACGGGTACAAATACAAAGAACGGAAATAGGGAAACGCCCAGCCTGTACATGATTTCTCCGAGGTACTGATTTATATCTATACCTATATCCTTTCCTTTTGAAAACAGAAATATTAATGAAGATGAAGGCAGGAATTCTATTCTTTCCGATATTAAACTTATCTCCCTCAGGGAAAATCCTATATCAATGTTTTTGTCTTGAAGCTTTTCATTTCTTTCAGAAATTAAAAAATTATATCTGAACCCCTCACCTACCTTCAAAAGTGTTCCCTTCCATACACCATATTTACCTTCCGTAATCTCTTTAACCCTGTCATCTATGCCCACTCTTATCATAATAAGGTCAAAGAATTTACCCGTATCAATCTCTATGGTTTTAACAAAAACATAAACCTTATCCTCTCCGATTCTTTTCAAAAACCATATATCCCTCGCAATCTTCTTTAATACTTTCTTTCTACCTTTATACCTTTCTTCAATATTCTTGATTTCCTTATACACGGTGGGATAAATTTTTTCGTTCATTGCAATGTGGAAGATAGAAAGGACAACAACAGAGATAATAAGAGGTAATATTAAATTGTAAGGTGAAATACCGAAGCTCTGGGCTGTTAGATCAACCTTTTTATCCATCAATCGCTTTAGAACAACAAGACCTGCGGATGTGTAACTGAGGGGTGAAAGATAATAAAATACGAAAGGTATAAGCAATAATATGTATTTAAAGCCCACCCATGCTGGGGGTGATTGTAAAGACAGAAAGAGGTCAGCAAGACCATAGACAGCGGTTATGACAAATATAACAAAGTTTATTATTAAGAAAATTTTGAGAAAATAAAACAGAAGATACTTATACAACAATTTCATTTTGGGCTATAATTATTTTAATCTTTATGAAAAGTCCTTTACATAGATTTCATGAGAAGCTAAAAGCCCAGTTTACAGTATTCCACGGTTGGAAAATGCCCCTTTATTATAAATCCGCCATAGAGGAAGCTTTAAGCGTAAGGAAACACTCAGGTGTATTTGATGTATCTCACATGGGAAGGTTTATAGTAAGGGGAAAGGGGGTTAAAAATGTTTTACAAAGATTGCTTACGAATAACATTGATAGGCTTGAACCCGGAAGGGTGCAGTATAGTCTGTTTACCAATGAGAGGGGCGGTATAAAGGATGATGTAACCGTTTACATGCTTGATGATGATGAATATCTTATATGCGTAAATGCATCCAATAGGGAAAAGATATTTTCTCATCTTAAAGATTTTACTGATCCCATGGACATATCCCGCAGTACCGTTCAAATAGCCCTTCAAGGTCCAGAAAGTGAAGAGATAATAAAAAAAATCTTTGATATAGGTGATTTAAGGTATTACAGATTCAAAACA
Source organism: Aquificales bacterium (assembly GCA_015491275.1). GTDB lineage: Bacteria > Aquificota > Aquificia > Aquificales > Aquificaceae > WFWF01. The sequence continues at coordinate 7,893 of WFWF01000094.1, forward strand.
TTCGGAGATATCATAGTTTCAAGAACGGGCTATACTGGTGAAAAGGGTTATGAAATATACGCCCCTATCAAGGAAGGTGCAGAAATATTTGAGGAAGTACTTAAGCACTCCGTACCGTGCGGTCTTGCCTCAAGGGACATATTAAGGATAGAGGCGGGATACCCCCTTTACGGAAATGAAATAGATGAGGATATAACACCCTTTGAAGCGGGACTTGAAAGGTTTGTTGATCTTGATAAGGAATTCTTGGGTAAGGAAGCCTTACTTAAAAGGGAAGTAATAAAAAAATTAAAGTCTTTTGTCGTAGAGGGAAATCTGATACCAAGGAAAGGATACAAAATATATGAGGGAGATAGTGAAATAGGGGTAGTTACAAGCGGTGCCTTTTCTCCTATTCTTCGTAAAGGGGTAGGTATGGCTTTTGTAATAAAAAGCGAGGTAAAAGGAGACTTAATAAAGATTAGAAACCGAGTAAGGGAAAGCCCTATCAGGTTTGTCGGAAGGGTTATAGATCTTATTAAAAGTAAAAGCTGATTTATAATTACTTCTATGAAGTTTCCTTTTACAAGACCCAGGAGATTACGGAGTAACGATCTTATAAGATCCCTCGTAAGGGAAACCCATCTTACACTTGATGACCTTGTATATCCCATATTTGTTGTTGACGGTTCAAATACGGTTGAAGAAGTTCCTTCAATGCCGGGGGTTTACAGATATTCACCGGATAGAATAGTGGATGCAATTAAAGAGGTCAGGGATACGGGTATAAAGGCAATTATACTTTTCGGCATACCAGCAAAAAAGGACAGCGTTGGTTCTGATACATGGTCGGATGAAGGTATAATCCAGAGAACCCTCAGAAAGGTTAAAAAGGAAGTTCCTGATATATATGTCATAACAGATGTATGTTTCTGTGAATACACTGATCACGGTCACTGCGGTGTGTTAAAGAACGGTACTGTTGATAATGATATGACCCTTGAAAATCTCAAAAAGCAGGTTGTATCCCATGCGGAAAACGGTGCGGATATGGTTGCCCCTTCGGGTATGATGGATGGAATGGTTAAAGCAATACGAGAAGCCTTGGACTCAGCAGGATTTAAAGATGTGCCCGTTATGGCGTATTCCGCAAAGTTTGCTTCAGCCTACTACGGTCCCTTCAGGGAAGCTGCGGAATCCGCCCCCGCCTTCGGAGATAGAAGAAGCTATCAGATGGATCCCGCAAACTACAGGGAAGCCATAAAGGAAGTATTGCTTGATGTGGAAGAGGGAGCGGACATAGTTATGGTTAAACCAGCCCTTGCCTATCTTGATGTGATAAGGGGTGTTAAAGAAGCTACCCTACTTCCCGTTGCAGCGTACAATGTGAGCGGTGAATACTCAATTATAAAGGCTGGGGGTAAACTGGGATGGATAGATGAGAAGAAGGTAATGATAGAAACCCTTCTTTCAATAAAAAGGGCGGGTGCTGATATAATTCTTACCTACTTTGCTAAGGAGGTTGCACAACTTATAAACAGGGGAGAAATTTGAAAACAGAATGCTTATAACCATTGAAGGCATTGACGGAGCGGGTAAAACAACCATAGCCCTTAAACTGTACGAATACTTGAAAAAGGAAAAGGGTGAAGTATATCTTTTCAGGGAACCTGGAAGTACAGAGGTGGGTGAAAAAATAAGGGAAATTCTTCTCATGTACGATGTTGGCGATATTACAGAGCTTCTATTGTTTGAATCAGCTAGGGCGGAACTTACAGAAAGATTACTGCTACCCCTTTTGGAAAAGGGTAAGATTGTTATCCTTGACAGGTTTTATGATTCAACAACTGCCTATCAGGGTTATGGAAGAGGTATTGATGTTGAAATGATAGAAAGGATAAATATGTTTGCATCAAGAGGTATAAAACCCGATCTTACAATCCTGCTTGATATAAGCCCGGATGTGGCACTTGAGAGATTAAGGGCTAAGGACAGGTTTGAAGAGATAGATTTTCTTAGAAGGGTTAGGGAAGGGTTTTTAAAGATAGCGGAGAAAAACGAAAGGGTAAAGGTTATAAAAGCGGATGAAGATGTAGATACGGTTTTTAAAAATGTTCTCGGAGTAGTAAGAGAACATTTATGCTAAAATTGATAGCATGTCCGAAATTGCGGGAGTTCATGCGCGGGAGGTTCTTGACTCAAGGGGCAATCCTACGGTAGAAGTTGAAGTTCTATTAGAAAGCGGTGCAACCGGAAGGGCTATTGTTCCGAGCGGTGCATCAACTGGAGAGAGGGAAGCTATTGAACTTAGAGACGGAGAAAAGGACAGATACTTAGGGAAGGGTGTCCTAAAGGCGGTTGATAATGTAAACAGCATCATCGCCAAGGAACTGATAGGAATGGAGTCTCAGAATCAGAGGGAAATTGACTATCTCCTCATTGAATTGGACGGGACGGAAAATAAAAGCAAATTGGGAGCTAACGCCATTCTAGGTGTTAGTATGGCTGTTGCGAGGGCATCAGCGAAGGAACTGGGCGTTTCCCTCTATCAATATATAGGCGGTATATATGCCCAGCTTATGCCCGTTCCTTTAATGAATGTTATAAACGGTGGTGTGCATGCGGATAATCCCTTAGACATTCAAGAATTCATGATAGTACCCGTATGCGGTGATAGATTCGGTGAAGCCTTAAGAGCCGGTGTTGAAGTATTTCATAATCTAAAAAAAGTGTTAAAGGAAAAGGGATACAATACAAATGTGGGAGATGAGGGCGGATTTGCACCCCAGATAGGTTCAACCCAGGAAGCCCTTGATATATTGCTTCTATCCATAGAAAGGGCGGGATATGTACCGGGAAAGGATATACTGCTTGCCCTTGATGTTGCATCATCGGAACTTATAGACAAAGAGGGCATATACACTATTGAAGGGAAAAAATATAATAGTGAAGATCTCTGCAACTACTATTCAAAACTTATAGAAAAGTATCCGATCGTATCCATTGAGGATCCCATGGCGGAAAAGGATTGGGAAGGCTGGAAATTAATAACGGAGAATCTTGGAGAAAGGGTTCAGCTGGTGGGCGATGACTTGTTTGTTACCAATCCTTACATACTTGCGGAGGGAATTGAAAAGGGGGTAGGGAATGCGGTTCTCGTTAAGCTTAATCAGATAGGGACCCTTTCGGAAACGATGGATACTATAATGCTTGCACAAAGGAACGGTTACAATACAATAATTTCTCACAGGTCCGGAGAAACGGAAGATACATTCATATCC